>DATMIN010000071.1:0-4908 GCA_035554275.1 Burkholderiaceae bacterium | reverse complement strand
GGGCGTGGCCGCCGCGGCGTGGCTGACGGGCGTGCCGGGCACCGGGCCGCGGCGCTCGAAGCGCGCCCCGCCGCTGGCGGCATGGCGTGCGCCATCGATGAACAGATCGGTCTGCATGTCAGAACTTGACGTTCACGGCCGCCCCGACCGTGCGCGGGTCCATGATCGACGCGTAGTGCGCCGCGGCCGATGAGGCCGTGCCGCCGCCGACGGAGCCGCGGGCGAGGACCGCGACGTTGCCGACATTGCGCACGTAGGCCGTGACGGTGATGTTGCCGTCGGGCGTGTTGTAGGCGAGCGCGATGTTGTGGCGCGCGTAGCCCGGCTGGCGCTCGGGGTCGTACAGGTGGTAGTTGACGGAGGAGTTGGACTCGGCGTGCATGTCGTACGACGCGGTGACGGCGCCGCCGCTGGCCAGGCCGAACACGTGCTGGTAGCCCAGGTTCAGCGCCCAGGTCGGCGAGAACGGCAAGGTCTTGCCGGTCACGTCGGTGGTCGACTCGAGGTTGATCTTGCAAGCCGGCACCGGGAACGGGCAGACCACGAAGTTCGTCGCCGGCATCACGAAGGTGCCGTTGCGCGCGTGCAGGTAAGACAGCGCGCCCGTCAGCCTGTCGTCGCTGCCCAGGCGCCAGATCGCGTCGATGTCGAAGCCGAAGATCTTCGACGGGCCGGGGTTGTTGACGAACAGCAGGTTGGCCACCGGCGAGTTGTGCAGCCCGGTCGGCGAATCGTACTGGTCGACGATCGCGACCTGCTGGTTCTTGTAGCGCCAGTAGAACAGCTCGCCGTTGAGCTGCAAGGTGTTGTCCAGCCAACGGCTCTTTGCGCCGATGGCCAGTGCGGTCAGCTTCTCGGGCTTGAATTCGTGGCGGTCGCCGCCGGTGCTGCTGGCCGGCATGAAGTTCAAGCCGCCGGCCTTGTAGCCGGTGCTCAACGAGGCGTAGACCATCGCGGTCTTGCTCAGGTCGTGGTCGACGCCGACCTTGTAGTTGAACGCGCTGTCGCTGAAGCTCGTGTCGACGGCCTGGTCGTACTGCAGCGCCACCGGGCCGGTGTTGCGGTACAGGCGGCCGAGCTGTGCCTTGCGGTCGGCGGTGTAGCGCAGCCCGGCGGTGGCGCGCGTGTCGGGCGTCAACGAGTAGGTGGCCTGGCCGAAGGCCGAGGCCGACTTGGAGCTCACCTTCGTCATGTCGACGATCGCGACCGAGGTCGCGGCCTGGCCCTTGTTCAGCGTCGGCGCGTCCTCGTCGATGTAGAACAGGCCGCCCAGCCACTTCAGCGGGCCGGCACGGTTCGACGCGAGCCGCACCTCGAGCGACTTCTGCGACTGGTCGATGACGTTGTAGACCGGAAAGATCAGGCTGCCGCCGGTCGACCCCTGGTTGAGCACGTAGCTGCGCCGCCAGGCGCCGATCGCGGTCAGCGTCGAGCCGCCGAGGTTCCAGTTCAGCTCGGCAGATGCACCGTCGTTCTTCACATCCAGCCCGAGGTTGGCAGGCTCGTAGTGGCCGGTGGCGGTCGAGCCGGCCTTGGCGAGTTCGGCGGGCACGACCGGGGTCAGGTGCCACGCGTTGCTCGGGTCGTCGCGCGCCGGCGTGTGGGTCAGGCCATCGGCCGAGACGGTGCCGGTGAAGATGCTGCCCTGGCCGTTGCCTTGCTTGCGGTGGCCGTCGGCGCTGAGCAGCAGCGAGAAGTCCTTGCTCGGCTCGATCAGCACCTTGAGGCGTGCGGCGGTGTCGTCGGCATCGTTGTAGCCGTCGCTCAGGTAGCCATCGTGGCTGATGTGCTGCGCCGCGATGCGGACCTTGACGACGTCGTTGAGCGGCACGTTGAGCATGCCGCCCATGCGCACCAGGTTGTAGCTGCCCATCTCGAAGTCGACGCTGCCTTCGCGGACATTGCTCGGCTTGTTGCTGATGACGTTGAGCGCGCCGACCGTCGCATTGCGCCCGTACAGCGTGCCCTGCGGGCCCTTCAGCAGCTCGATGCGGTCGATGTCGTACATGGTGCCGAAGGCGCCGCTGGAGCGCGACTGGTACACCCCGTCGAGACTGAAGGCCACGCTCGGGTCGATGTTGCCACCGCCCGGGTTCGAACCGACGCCGCGGATCTGCACCGAGGCGCCGGGCCCCTGCTGGACGATGCTCACGCCGGTGAGCTTGCCTTGCAGGTCGTTGACGTTGCTGATGCCGGCGTCCTTGGCCGCATCGCCGCTGAGCACGTTGATCGAGAGCGGCACCTTCTGCGGGTTTTCGGCAGTCTTCTGTGCCGTGACCACGACCTGCTCCAACTGGGCCGAGGCGGGTTTGGCGGCGCTGGCCGCGGCGGCCGGCGCGGCGGCGGTCTGCGCCGCAGCGAAGGCGGGCGCGAGCGCCAGCAGCGCGATGGCGCACGAGATGGCGCTGGGTTGGGGGAAGTTCGGGGTGCAGGTCATCGTTCGTCTCCGGTGTCTTTGTTGTGGAACGGGGTCGGCGCGGCCGTTCAGTCGCGCGGTGGAATGACTTGATCGAGCACCGGCCAACGCGGCAGCGGCGCGTTGCCGTTGGGCCGGCGCACCGCCCTGAGGTAGGCGAACTCGCGCAAGGTCTGGGCGCAGTGCTCGCGGCCGTAGCCGCTGGCCTTGGTGCCGCCGAACGGCGAGCCCATGAAGTTGCGGTTGTAGTTGTTGATGAACACGAGGCCGGCCTCGATCCGGGCGGCCACGCGCTCGGCCCGTGCCGCGTCGCGCGTGTACACGGCGGCAACCAGGCCGAAGTCGGTGTCGTTGGCGATCGCGATCGCGTCGGCCTCGGTGTCGAACGGGATCACGCAGACGACCGGGCCGAAAATCTCCTCGCGTGCCACGCGCATGCCGGGTGTGACGCGCGCCAGCACCGTGGGCGGCACGTAGTAGCCGTGTGCCAGGCGCGGATCGTCGGGCAGCGCCGCTTGCGCGGCCCGCACCGCACCCTCACGAAGGCCGAGTTCGATGTAGTCGAGCACGCGCTGCTGCTGCGCCTTCGATACGAGCGGGCCGACGTGCGTCGTCGGGTCCAGGCCATCGCCGACGCGCAGGCGTGCCGTCGCCTCGGCCAGGCGCGCCAACAGCTGGTCGTGCACGCCGCGCTGCACCAGGACGCGCGAGGCGGCCGTGCATGCCTCGCCCTTGTTGAAATAGGCCCCTTCGATGGCGCCGGCCAGCGCCGCGTCGAGGTCGGCGTCGTCGAAGACGAGCAGCGGGTTCTTGCCGCCGAGTTCCATCAGCGCCGGCGTGTGCCGCCCCGCGATCGCTTGCAGCACCTTGGTGCCGGTGCCGGGCGCGCCGGTGAACGAGACCTTGCGCATTAGCGGGTGCGTGACCAGTGCCTGCCCGACCGCAGCGATGCCGGGCACGACATGCAAGACGTCATCGGGCAGCACGCCGCTCACGATCTCGACCAGGCGCATCACCGTCAGCGGCGCCTGCTCGCCGGGCTTGAGCACCACGGCGTTGCCCATCGCCAGCGCCGGCGCGGTCTTGGCCGCGAAGTGGATCGGCGGCCAGTTGAACGGCAGGATGCCGGCGACCACGCCATAGGGAACGAGCTGCTCGGTGCTGTCGATCGGGCCGAGCGCGCGCGTCGGCGTCTCGAGCTGCTCGAGCTGCGCGGCAAAGAACTCGAACGAGCCGATGCAGGCTTCCATGTCGGCAAAGCGCGCCTGGGCGAAGGGCTTGCCGTTCTCTTGCGTCTCCAGGCGCGCGAGTTCGTCGGCGTGCGGACGCAGCGCCGCGGCGATGCTTCGCAACACCTGGGCGCGTTCAGCGACCGGGCGCTCGCGCCAGCGCTGCTGCGCCTGCGCGGCACAGCCCACTGCCGCGTCGACCTCGACCGGGCTCGCCCCCTGCACTTCGCAGATCGCGGCTCCCGTGGCGGGGTTGTAGACGGTGAAGCGGTCGAGCGGGCTGGAAGAAGACCAGCGCGTCGATTGCAGTTCGATGTTCATGCGATTCCTGGCGCCAGCCCGGGCGCGAACGGTCGGCCGTCGGCCAAGGTCAGAAGGCGCTCGGCGTTGCCGGCGTGGATCGCGTCGCGCTCGTCGTCCGTGAGCCCGGGCACCGCGGCGATCAGGCCGTGGACGTCGTAGTCGCCCATGTCGAATGGGTAGTCGGTTCCGATCACGACCTGAGACGCGCCGACCCTGTCGATCAAATGGCGCAGCTGCAGCGGGTCGTACACGACGCTGTCGAAGTACACCCGGCGCAGATAGTGGCTCGGCGGCTGGGGCGTGAGCCGCGCCTCGGGGCGCACCCGCCAGGCGTGGTCGGTGCGGCCCCAGTAGGCCGGCAGGAAGCCGCCGCCGTGGCAGGCGCACAGCTTCAGCCCGGCATGCCGTTCGAGCACGCCCGACAAGGCCAGTTGCGACAGCGCGACCGTGGTTTCGAACGGCTGGCCGATCACGTTCCAGAGGTAGTGCGTGGCCAGCCGCGTGCCCTGCTCGCTGCCCAGCGGATGCAGCAGCACCGCGCAGCCGAGCGCTTCGGCACGCTGCCACAGCGGGGCGAAGCGCTCGTCGGCGATGCTCACGCCATTCACCGTGGTCGAGATCTCGATGCCGCGCAGACCCAGCGCCAGCACCGCATGATCGAGCTGCGCGAGGGCGAGCGTCATGTTCTGCAAGGCCAGCGTGCCCAGGCCGGCGAAGCGGGTCGGGTAGGCGGCGCACAGCGCCGCGATGTGCTCGTTCTGCAAGCACACGATCTGTTCGGCCAGATCGTCCTCGGCCCAGTAGTAGTACTGGTTGGGAGCCGGGCTGAGCACCTGCACGTCGACGCCCATCGCGTCCATGTCGGCCAGGCGCTGCGCGACCTGCGTCAGGCGCGGTCCGGCCTGGGCCAGCATGCCGGCGTTGTGCGCCACCGATGCGGCGCCCTGGGCCGCGTCCATC
>DATMIN010000070.1:0-13559 GCA_035554275.1 Burkholderiaceae bacterium | reverse complement strand
CAGGAATTCTCGAGGACGACGCCCTCGATCATGTTGGCGACGTCCTCGCAACGGTCGGTGATGGACTCGAGCAGTTCGTAGACTTCCTTCAGCTTGATCAGCTCGCGCACATCCTTCTCTTCGCGGAACAGTTGCGACATGGCGCTGCGCATCACGCGGTCGGCGTCTGACTCGAGCTTGTCGATCTCCTCGCAGGTCTTGATGGCCGCCTCGGCGGTCTCCTTGCGGTTGATGTCGGGCAGCAGCGAGACGGCGTGCTGCACCCGCTCGCAGCACTTGGCGCTGAGGTCGCCCAGGCGCAGGATGTCCTCGTTCACCGCCCGCAGGTCGTACAGCGACATCGTCTCCGTGGCACCTTGCAACAGGTCGAGGATGTCGTCCATCGCGTTGATCAGGCCGCGGATCTGCTCACGGTCGATCGGCGTGATGAAGGTCTTGTGCAGCAGCCGGTTGACCTCGGCGGTGATGCGGTCGGCCTGGCGCTCGGCCGTGCCCACCTCGTCGGCATACCGATCGCGCAGCACCGGATCGGCGTAGTTCTGGATCAGCAGGATGAACGAGCGCGCGCCGGCGACGATGAAGTCGCCGTGCTGATTGAAGAGCTCGAAGAAGTTGCCTTCGCGCGGCAGCAGCTTGCCGAACAGCATCGCGTGATCCTTGGCCGAAAGAGGTTCGCCGGTGTCACGGCACGGTCATCGAACGGACACGCGCGCAGTGTAGCGGCCGGGGGTCGCGCCGCAGCGCTCAGCCGAACGGGGTCACGACGTGCGACTGGAAGAATTCGCGCCGGCCGCGAAACGCCGCCAGGCGCTGCAGCAGCAGCGCGAAGTCGTCGTCGCGCTCGACCGGGTTGAAGTGCTCGGTGCCGAGCGCGAACACCGGCGCGCCGTCGTAAGCGTGGAAGTACTCGACGTAGGCGTCGCACAGGCGCCGCAGGTACTCGGGCGCGATCGCCTGCTCCATCGGGATCGCGCGCCGGCGGATGCGCTGCAGCAGCGTGGCGGGTGTGGCCTGCAGCCAGATCACGAGGTCGGGCTCGGGCACCTGCGGCGCGACCTGCGCGTGCATCTGGCCGTACAGGCGGAACTCGTCGTCGCTCAGGTTGAGCCGCGCAAAGAGCGCATCTTTCGCGAACACGTAGTCGCTGACCACCGCGCCGGTGAACATGCCCGGCTGCGCGAGCGTGCGCATCTGCCTGACACGCTGGAACAGGAACGCGAGCTGGGTCTGGAACGCGTAGCCCGGCATGTCCTCGTAGAAGCGGCCGAGGAACGGGTTGTCGAGCGGCTGCTCGAGCACCAGCTCGGCGCCGAGAAAGGCGGCGAGCTTGCGTGCCAGCGAACTCTTGCCGACACCGATCGCGCCTTCGATCGCGATGTGGCGGTAGCGCTGCAGGTCGGCCGGGCTCGTCGTCATCCGCGCAGTCTATCGATCGCCTGATGGGCCACCGCCGGCAGCAGTGCGCCGACCGGCCCGAGGCCGGGAATCTCGAGCCCCGGCGCGAGCTCGGCAAGCGGGCACAGCACGAATGCGCGCTCGTGCAGCCGCGGGTGCGGCACCGTCAAGGTCTTCGACGCGATCTGCTGCGTGCCGTACAGCAGCAGGTCGAGATCGAGCGTGCGCGGCGCGTTGCGGTACGGCCGCTCGCGCCCGTGCGCGGCCTCGATGCGCTGCAGTTCGCGCAGCAGCGCGTGCGGCGCGAGCCGCGTGTCGAGGCAGATCACCGCGTTCAGGTAGTCGGGCCCGCTCGAGTCGATCGGCGCGCTGCGGTAGAGCGACGAGGCGGCGCACAGCGTCGTGCCCGTCAGCGACGCGAGCGCGACGAACGCGGCGTCGAGCGCCGCGCGCGCGTCGCCCAGGTTCGCGCCGAGCGCAACGTAGGCCGCTTCCATCGAGCGCGGCCCGTGCGCCTTGGCACCGTTCGACCCGCGCGACAGCGACTCGGCCATGCTCGAAAGCGCCGAACCGCCGCGGCTCAGATGTCGCGCGACGGGTTCGACGGCGGCTCGTCGCTCGAGCCGGCCGGTGCCGCTTCGGCCTCGGCGGCGACCGGCTTGCGGCGCCGGCGGCGGCGCTTGCGCACGGGCTCGCCGTCGGCCGCGGGCAATTCGTCGTGCTCGGCATCGGG
Organism: Burkholderiaceae bacterium; assembly: GCA_035554275.1. Taxonomy (GTDB): domain Bacteria; phylum Pseudomonadota; class Gammaproteobacteria; order Burkholderiales; family Burkholderiaceae_C; genus LMDS01. The sequence continues at coordinate 11,431 of DATMIN010000070.1, read as the reverse complement.
CGCGTCGCTCGGGCCCTCGGCTGCCGGCTCGGTGCGCGGCGTGGTCGCGCGCACGCGGCGCGGGCCGCTCGGGCTGCGCACGCCGTCGAGCAGGCGCTTGCGGCCGGCGTCGTCGGCGAGCGAGAACTCTTCCCACCAGGTCGCGAGTTCGGCATCGATCTCGCCGGCGTCGGCGCGCAGGCGCAGGAAGTCGAAGCCGGCGCGAAAGCGCGGCTGCTCGACCAGCGACGCGGTGCTCGCGCCCTGGCGGCGCTCGAAGCGAGGCTGCATCTGCCAGATTTCGCGCATGTCGGCGGCGAGCTTGCCGCGGCCCGAGATGTCGCCGATGCGCGCGTCGAACACCGTGTCGATCGCCTGCTGCAGCGCCGGGAACGCCGGCTCGCCTTGCGCGCGCCGCTTGACCCAGCCGGTCTGCACGTCGTGCCACAGCAGGCAGGCGAGCATGAAGCTCGGCGCGACCGGCTTGCCCTCGCCGACGCGGCGGTCGGTGTCGGCCAGCGCCAGTTCGACAAAGTTCTTGCGGCCGCCCTGCGTCAGATCCTTGCGGTGCGCCTCGTCGAGCGCCACGTCGAGCACCGGGAACACGCCGCGGTGCAGGCCCTGCTTGCGCAGCTGCTCGATGCTGGCCAGGGCGTGGCCGGTCTGCAACAGCTTGATCATCTCGTCGAAGGTGCGCGAGGCCGGCACGTTGTCGAGCAGCGCCGCCATCTCCTTGATCGGCGCACGCGTCTTCGGCTCGATCTCGAAGTCGAGCTTGGCCGCGAAGCGCACGACGCGGATGATGCGCACCGGGTCTTCGCGGTAGCGCGTGGCCGGGTCACCGATCATGCGCAGCAGCTTCTTCTTCACGTCGCGGATGCCGCCGTGGTAGTCGACGACGACCTCGCGCAGCGGGTCGTAGTACATCGCGTTGACGGTGAAGTCGCGGCGCGCCGCGTCGTCCTTCTGCGAGCCCCAGACGTTGTCGCGCAACACCCGGCCCTCGGCATCGACCACATGGCTCTTGCCCGCGAGCTCGCTGCGCGAGGTCTTCTCGTTGCCCGCGACGGCCTCGGAGGCGGCGGGGTCGACCATCGCGCGGAAGGTCGAGACCTCGATCACTTCCGAGAGGCCTCGATCCTGCCGCCCGCGCCCGAACACCACGTGGACGATGCGGAAGCGCCGGCCGATGATGAAGGCGCGCCGGAACAGCGCCTTGACCTGCTCGGGCGTCGCGTCGGTGGCGACGTCGAAGTCTTTCGGCTTCAGGCCGACCAGCAGGTCGCGCACCGCGCCGCCGACGATGTAGGCCTCGTGCCCGCCCTCGACGAGCGTGGCGACGACCTTCACCGCGCGCTCGTCGACCAGCGTGCGGTCGATGCCGTGCTCGGCCTGCGGCACCTCGACGCGCGTGCCGGCCGGGGGCTCGGCCGCGTCGGCGCGCGGCGCCTTGCCGAGCAGCTTGTCGATGAATTTCTTGATCATTCGGGCGTGGTTCAGTCGAACAGTTTCAGGATGCGCCAGCCGCGCGCTTCGGCGATGGCCCGCAGCGCCGGCGTCGGGTTGGTCGCGACCGGCTCGGTGGCGCGCTCGAGCAGCGGCAGATCGTTGGCCGAGTCGCTGTAGACCGTCACGCGAGTGAAGCGCTCCCAGGCCAGGCCCTGCGCCGCGAGCCACTCGTGCACCCGCGCCACCTTGCCTTCGCGGTAGCTCGGCGTGCCCGCGATGCGACCTGTGATCGTACCCCCGGGGCCGCGTTCGAGCCGCACCGCGATCAGCGCGTCGATGTCGAGGGCCTGCGCGATCGGCGCCGTGATGAAGTCGTTGGTCGCGGTCACCAAGGCGAGCAGGTCGCCGCGATCGCGGTGCGCGCGCACGAGTTCGAGCGCGCTCGGGCGCAACGCCGGCGCGATCACCTCGGCCATGAAGCGCCGATGCGCGGCGTCGATCTCGGCCGGCGCGCGGGCGCGCAGCGGCTCGGTCGCGAAGGCGATGTACTCGTGGATGTCGAGCCGGCCTTCGCGGTACTGCGCGTAGAACGCGTCGTTGCGGCGCGCGAACGCGGCCGCGTCGACCCAGCCGAGCCGGGTGACGAACTCGCCCCACGCATGATCCGAGTCGATCGGCAGCAGTGTGTCGTCGAGGTCGAAGAGCGCGAGTGACGGCCCCTCGCCCGACGAGTACGTCGATCGATCCCCCGAGGGGATGCGGGCCGGCTTGGGACGGCCCGGCGCTCGGCCCGCCGCCGCGCTCACGACTCACGCTCCTGCGCGATCATCTCCTTCAGCATCGGCACCGTGATCGCGCGCTTGCCGACGAGCGAGAACTCGTCGAGCCGGTCGAGCAGCGCCATCAGGTGGCCGAGGTCGCGCTCGAAGTGGGTCAGCAGGTAGTTCATCACGTCGTCGGAGAGGAACGCACCGCGGCGGTCGGCCTCGCGGCGCAGCGCGGCGCGCACCTCGGCCTCGCGCAGCGGCTCGATCGCGAACACGTGGCCCCAGCCGAGCCGGGTGCGCAGGTCCTCGCGCAGCGCCAGATCGACCGGCGGCATGCGCCCGGCCGCCACCAGCGGCACGCCGTGCGACGCCGCCTCGACGAACAGCGCGAACGCGGCGTGTTGCTGGCCCGCGTCGAGCCGGTCGCAGTCGTCGATCACGGCGAGCACCCAGGCCTCGTCGAACGACCACGGCGGCGCGTCGAGCGCGCTGAACCAGCCGGCGCGCGCGCCCTGCGCCTCGAATCGGCCGACCAGCGCGCGCAGCAGGTGCGTCTTGCCGCTGCCGCTCGGGCCCCACAGGTAGGCCGGCGCGGCCGCGGCGCCGAGCGCGCGCAGGTGGGCGATCGCGGCCCCGTTCGCGCCGGGCTGGAAGTTGTCGAAGGTGCGCGCGGCCCGCTCACCGAGCGCCAGCGGGAGCTGCCTCATCCGCGGTACAGCTCGCTTTCGATGTAGGTCTGGCGCAGCCGCCGCACCGCGACCACCAGCACCGCGCTGACCGGCAGCGCGATCAGCACGCCGACGAAGCCGAACAGGTGGCCGAACGCGAGCAGCGCGAAGATCACCGTCAGCGCGCTCATCCCGATGCGCTCGCCGACGAGCCGCGGCACGAGCACGAAGCCCTCGAGCAGCTGGCCGATGCCGTACACCACCGCCACGCCGATCACGCCGTGCCAGCCGGTGAACTGCAGCGCGCCCGAGATCAGCGCCAGCGTCAGCCCCAGGCCGAAGCCGACGTACGGGATGAACACCGCCAGACCCGTGAACACGCCGACCGGAATCGCCAGATCGAAGCCGAACAGCGTCAGCCCGATGCTGTAGTACACGGCCAGCGACAGCATCACCAGCAGCTGCCCGCGCAGGTACTGGCCGAGCGTGGCGTCGCACTCGTCGACGAACGCGTGCGTGGGCGCGCGCAGCCGCGGCGGCACCAGGTTGCCGATGCGCTGCACCAGCTGGTTCCAGTCGAGCAGCAGGTAGAACAGCACCATCGGGATCAGCACCACGTTGCCGACGACGGCCAGCACGATGCTGCCGCCGATGCGCGCCGAGCTCATCGCCTTCGCGAGCCAGCCTTCGTAGTTGGCATCGAGGTACTTGAGCGCGAAGGCCTTGATGCTCGCGGTGTCGAGCGCGACATCGACGCCGAAGCGCGACAGCCACGGCCCGAGCTGCGTGTTGAGCCGGTCGGCGAACAGCGGGATCTGCTCGCGCAGCAGCGGCAGCTGCTTCGACAGGATCGGCACGATCAGCAGCAGCACCGCGAGGAACGCGAGCAGCGCCCCGACCTCGACGATCGTCACCGCCAGCGCGCGCGGCACGCGCCGACGCGCGAGACGCTCGACCAGCGGGTGCAGCATGTAGCCGAGCACCGCGGCGACGATGAACGGCGTGAGCACCGGCCCGAGCAGCCACACCACCAGCGCGGCGAACAGGCTCAGGGCGATCCAGGCGATGGTTTGGCGTTGGCCGCGAGAGAAGGTCATGGTCAGCGGCGCGCGGGGCGGCCCGCCCGGTGAAGTGGCGCAATTCTACGGGGCACGCCGGGCGGCGCCGGCACGGCCCGGCCCTTGGGGGCGCTCAATGCATGCGCAGCGGGCCGCCGCCGCCGAGCGCGGCCAGGCGCGCGCCGACCGCGTCGCGGTCGGGCGCATCGGCGCTGTGCTCGAGGTACGCGGCGAGGTCGCGCGCCGCAGCGGCGTCGACCCCGAGATCGGCATAGACGAGGCCGCGGTCGCGCCGCTCTTCCCAGGCCTGCGGCAGCAGCACGACGAGCCGTTCCTGCACCTGCAGCAGGCGCCGCCAGTCGCGCGACGTGCGGTGTATCTCCTTCAGGTTGCGCAGCATCCGCGCGACGATCTCGCGCGCGCTCGCCGCCTGCAGGAACAGGCCGAGCGGCACGTCGAAGTCGTCCTGCAGCCCGCGGTTGCGCTTGTACGGCGCGAGCAGTTCGTCGAGTTCCTCGCGCGACAGCGAGTGGCCCGTGAACGGGTCGATCACGACCTCGCCCTGCTGGCGCCCCGAGTGCATCCGCAGCTTGATCAGGAAGTGGCCGGGGAACGACACGCCGCGCGCCGTCAGGCCGATCTGCGAGGCCAGCTCGATGTACACGATCGCCAGCGTGATCGGAATGCCGCGACGCGTCGCGAGCACGCGGTGCAGGTAGCTGTTGTCGGGGTCGTAATAGTTGTTGACGTTGCCGGCGAAGCCCAGCTCCTGGAAGAAGAAACGGTTCAGCCAGCGCAGCCGCTGCACCGGCACCGCGTCGGCCGGGAAGCGCTGCTTCAGGCGCGCGGCCAGCGCGTCGATCTCGGCCAGCACGGCCTGCGTGTCGAGGCGCGGGAAGTCGTCCTGCGCGATCGCCACCGCGGCCTCGACGAGCGACAGGCTGGCGTCGTCGGCGACGAGGGAGGCGAAGTATTCGAGCGCCGTCGGCGTCTCGAAAGTCAAGGGGCCCGGCATGGGCGCAGTTTAGCCGCGCCGCATGAACTGTTGAAGCCGCAGCCCGCTCGCCAGCAGCACACCGAAGTACAGCAGCGCGGCCGCGCCGAGGCACAGCGCGAGCCAGCCGATGCGCTCGGCCTGGTGGTGCACGAGGCCGATCCAGTCGATCCGCCGCTCGGCCCAGAACAGCAGCGCGCCGAGCAGCGCGGTGGCGCCGAACACGCGAAGCGCAAAGGCGAGCCAGCCTGGCTCGGGCACGTAGGCACCGGCGCGCTTCAGGCCGGCGAACAGCCACGCCGCGTTGATCACCGCGCCGAGACTCACCGAGAGCGCGAGGCCGGCGTGGCCGAACCACGGCACGAACAGCGCGTTCATCGCCTGCGTCAGCACCAGCACCACGACCGCGATCTTCACCGGCGTCCGTGTGTCTTGCCGCGCGTAGTAGCCGGGCGCGAGGATCTTCACGCCGACCAGGCCGATCAGCCCGACGCCGTAGCCCCTCAGCGCGGTCGCGGTCTGGTGCACCGCCGCGGCGTCGAACGCGCCGCGCTGGAACAGCACCGCGAGCAGCGCGTTCGGGAACACCAGCAGCGCCATCGCGCACGGCAGCGCGAGCAGCAGCACGAGGCGCAGCCCCCAGTCGAGCAGGCCCGAATAATTCGTCTTGTCACCGCGCGCGTTGGCGGCCGAGAGCTGCGGGATCAGCACCACGCCGAGCGCCACGCCGAGCAGCCCGGTCGGGAACTCCATCAGCCGCGAGGCCCAGTCGAGCGACGACACCGCGCCGACGCCCTGGTGCGACGCGATCTGAGTGTTGATCACGACCGAGATCTGCGCGACCGACACGCCCACCAGCGCCGGCGCCATCTGGCGCAGCACGCGCGCCACGCCGGGGTGGCGCCACGCAGTGCGCAGCGCCGCCGGCAGCAGCGCGATGTGCGGCAGCGCGCCGACGCGCCGCAACGCCGGCACCTGGATCGCCAGCTGCAACACGCCGCCGATCATCACGCCGACCGCCTGGGCGTAGATCGGCGGGGTGCCGTGGCGCGCGAACAGCGGCCCGAGCCACCAGGCCGCGCCGATCGAGGCGAGGTTCAGCAGCAGCGGCGTGGCCGCCGGCACCACGAAGCGCTTCCAGGTGTTGAGGATGCCGGCGGCGAGCGACACCATCGAGATCAGGCCGATGTAGGGGAACATGATCCGCGTCATCACGACCGCGTCGTCGAACTCGTGCAGGCCCGAGGCCATCAGCCACACCATCACCGGCGCCAGCGCAACGCCGGCGATGCAGGTCAGGATCAGGGCCCAGAACAGGATGCTCGCTACGGCGTCGATCAGCGCGTGGGTGGCCGCGTCGCCGGCGCGCTCGCGCGACTCGCCGAGCACCGGCACGAAGGCCTGCTGGAACGCGCCCTCGCCGAACAGCCGGCGCAGGAAGTTGGGGATGCGGAAGGCGACGTTGTAGGCGTCCATCCACGCGCTGTTGCCGAACGCCCCGGCGACGACGACGTCGCGCGCCAGCCCGGAAATCCGCGAGACCAGCGTGAACAGCGAGATGGTGGAGGCGGCCCGCAGCAGATTCATGCCTGGATGCTATACTCGCGGACTTCGCTTCGGCCGGATTGGCCGTGGCGCGACAAACCCCCGCAAGACAACACATTCCAGGCGCAAGCGCGCAATCCACATGGCCACTTCGTCCAAAGCCAAGAAAAAGACCGTCCGCATCGCGTCGGGCCTGAAGCGCGTCCGCCAGGACGTCAAGCTCAACGCCGCCAACACCGCGCTGCGCTCGAAATTCCGCACCGTGATCAAGAACGTGCAGAAGGCCGTCGCCGCCGGCGACAAGGCCAAGGCGAGCGACCTGTTCAAGTCGGCCCAGTCGGTGATCGACTCGGTGGCCGACAAGGGCCTGTTCCACAAGAACAAGGCCGCGCGCCACAAGAGCCGCCTGTCGGCCAAGGTCAAGTCGCTGAACAGCGCCGCCTGACCCGGCTTTGCCACCGCACCCGAAGGGCTCGCATCGCGAGCCCTTTTGCTTTGGCGCCCGGCCCTACGCCGGCTTGTCGGCGCCGGGCACGAGGCAGGCCTCGCTCAGCTGCAGGCGGTTGTCGCGGGCGAAGCTCATCACGAAGTCCCACGCCATCGGCTCCACATCGCGCAGCGCCTCGCTGACGATCACGCACTTCACGCCGTTGATCAGGCGCGGCACGCACAGCGGCGAGTAGCCGATGAACGCGCCGATGCCGCCCTGCTGGCCCTCGGGCCGGAAGCACGACATCGCGCCGGCCAGCCGCTCGGCCCAGTCGCTCGGGCGGAACGTCTGGCCGTCGAGCGTCAGGCCCTGGATGAAGAATTGGCGAGGGGGTGCGGGGTCGGTCATATGGGGGCGCGCGCCGAGGCGACCGGCCGGCACTGCCCGGTCATTGTGCCGCCAACTTGTTGCACCGCAGCACGGTCGGACACAGCGCCCCGCCACGGGCGCGGCATCGTGCGCGTTTTGCGCGTCGCTCTCGACCCGCGGATTTAGAATTCGGTGCAGAGCGGGGTGCGCCGACACGCGCACACCCGCTCGTTCTTTTCTCTGCTGGAGTGACACGACGATGAACGCCCCGGAAAAGCTCCCCGCCGCTGCCGCCGAACCGCACGTGATGAAGACGTACGGCCGCCTGCCGCTCGCGCTGTCGCACGGCCGAGGCTGCTGGGTCTGGGACACCGAAGGCAAGAAGTACCTCGACGGCCTCGGCGGCATCGCGGTCAACACGCTCGGCCACGCGCACCCGAAGCTGGTGCCGGCGCTGACCGACCAGATCGGCAAGATCATCCACAGCTCCAATTACTACCTCGTGCCGCTGCAGGAGCAGCTCGCCGCAAAGTTGTGCGAACTGTCGGGCCTGACCAACGCGTTCTTCTGCAGCACCGGCCTCGAGGCCAACGAGGCGGCGCTGAAGATCGCGCGCAAGTATGGGCACGACAAAGGCATCGACCGACCCGAGATCGTCGTCTACGAAGCGGCCTTCCACGGCCGCTCGATCGCGACGCTCTCGGCCACCGGCAACACCAAGGTGCAGGCCGGTTTCGGCCCGCTCGTCGAGGGTTTCGTGCGCGTGCCGCTGAACGACGTGGCCGCGATCGAGAAGGTCGCGGCGACGAACAGGAACGTCGTCGCGGTGTTCCTCGAGGTGATCCAGGGCGAAGGCGGCGTGCGCCCGAGCACGCTCGAGTACCTGCGCGAGGTGCGGCGCGTCTGCGACGCCAACGGCTGGCTGCTGATGCTCGACGAGGTGCAGTGCGGCATGGGCCGCACCGGCAAGTGGTTCGCGCACCAGTGGGCCGGCATCCAGCCCGACGTGATGCCGCTCGCCAAGGGCCTGGGCTCGGGCGTGCCGGTCGGTGCGGTGGTGTGCGGGCCGAAGGCGGCGAACGTGTTCGGCCCCGGCAACCACGGCACCACCTTCGGCGGCAACCCGCTGGCGATGCGCGCCGGCGTCGAGACGATCCGCATCATGGAAGAGGACGGCCTGCTCGCGAACGCCGCGAAGGTCGGCGCTCAGCTCAAGGCCGGCCTGGAGCGCGAGCTCGCCGGTGTGAAGGGTGTGGCCGACATCCGCGGCCAGGGCTTGATGATCGGCATCGAACTCGAGCGCCCGTGCGGCGTGATCCTGAACCGCGCCGCCGAGGCCGGGCTGATGCTCAGCGTCACCGCCGAGCGCGTGATCCGCCTCGTGCCGCCGCTGATCCTGAGCGCCGCCGAGGCTGCGCAGATCGTCGCGATCCTCGTGCCGGTGATCAAGACGTTCCTCGCCGAGCCGACATGAAGCCCGGCATGAGCCTGCTCAAGCACTACCTGCAATTCAAGGATTTCCGCGCCGAGGAATACGCCTACCTCTTCGAGCGCGCCGCGACGATCAAGAAGCGCTTCAAGAACTACGAGAAGTACACGCCGCTGGTCGACCGCACGCTGGCGATGATCTTCGAGAAGGCGAGCACGCGCACCCGCGTGAGCTTCGAGGCCGGCATGTACCAGCTCGGCGGCTCGGTCGTGAACCTCACCACCGGCGACAGCCAGCTCGGCCGCGCCGAGCCGGTGGAAGACTCGGCCCGCGTGATCAGCCGCATGGTCGACATCGTGATGATCCGCACCTTCGAGCAAGCCAAGCTCGAGGCCTTCGCGGCGAACTCGCGCGTGCCGGTGATCAATGGCCTCACGAACGAGTACCACCCGTGCCAGATCCTGGCCGACATCTTCACCTTCATCGAGCACCGCGGCTCGATTCAGGGCAAGGTGGTCGCGTGGGTCGGCGACGGCAACAACATGGCCAACACCTGGCTGCAGGCCGCCGACATCCTCGGCTTCACGCTGCACGTCAGCACGCCCAGCGGCTACGAGATCGACTGGGGCGTGGCCGGCGTGAAGAACCGCGACTGCGCGAAGACCTTCAACCACCCGATGGAGGCCTGCGCCGGCGCGCACCTCGTCACCACCGACGTCTGGACGAGCATGGGCTTCGAGGAAGAGAACGAAGCGCGCATGAAGGCCTTCGTCGACTGGTGCGTCGACGCCGACATGATGGCCGCCGCACAGCCCGACGCCCTCTTCATGCACTGCCTGCCCGCGCACCGCGGCGAGGAGGTCGAGGCCGAGGTGATCGATGGCCCGCAATCGGTCGTCTGGGACGAGGCCGAGAACCGCCTGCACGTGCAGAAGGCGCTGATGGAGTACCTGGTGCTCGGCCGCATCGGCTAGGCACCCAGTCCACACGACCGCGCGATGAAGACGCTCTGGGACATCTCGCCGCCGGTCGCGGCCGACTCGCCGCTCTTCCCCGGCGACACCGCATATTCACAGCAATGGACCGCGCGCATCGGCCCCGGCTGCCCGGTGAATCTGAGTGCGATCACGATGTCGCCGCACATCGGCGCGCACGCCGACGCGCCGCTGCACTACGGCCCCGGCGCACCGCCGATCGGCGAAGTGCCGCTCGAGCCGTATCTCGGCCCGTGCCGCGTGATCCACGCGATCGACTGCGGCCCGCTGGTGCGCCTCGAGCACCTGATCCACGCGGTCGAGGGCATTCCCCCGCGCGTGCTGGTGCGCACCTGCAGCAAGGCGCCGACCGCATGGTCGCCGCAGTTCGCGTCGTTCGCGCCGGAGACTATTTCGTGGCTCGCGTCGCTCGGCGTCACGCTCGTCGGCATCGACAGCCAGTCGGTCGATCCGGCCGACAGCAAGACCCTCGACGCGCACCAGCTGCTGCTGCAGCACGACCTGCGCGTGCTCGAGAACCTCGTGCTCGACGACGTGCCGGCCGGCGACTACGAGCTGATCGCGTTACCGCTGAGGCTCGCGACCGCCGACGCCTCGCCGGTGCGCGCAGTGCTGCGCAGCCTCGCATGACCGAACTCGCACGCGCCGACTTCGCCGCGCTCGACGCGGCCGACGCGCTCGCGCCGCTGCGCGCCGAATTCCTGATCCCCGACGGCCTCGTCTACCTCGACGGCAACTCGCTCGGCGTGCTGCCGAAAGCCACGCCCGCGCGCGTCGCGCAGGTCGTCGCGCACGAATGGGGCGAGGGCCTGATCCGCAGCTGGAACAGCGCCGGCTGGATCGACCTCGCGCAGCGCATCGGCGACAAGATCGCGCGGCTCGTCGGCGCCGGCCCGGGCGAGCTGGTCGTCGCCGACGCGACCTCGGTCAACGTCTACAAGGCGCTGAAGGCGGCGCTCGCGCTGCGGCCCACGGCGCCGGGCAGCGCGATCCTGTCGGAGCGCAGCAACTTCCCGACCGACCTCTACATCGCCGACAGCGTCGCGCGCGAACACGGGCTGACGTTGAAGCTCGTCGACGCCGACGAACTGGCCGCACAGCTCGACGCCGGCGACGTCGCGATCCTGCTGCTGACCCACGTCAACTACCGCACCGGCCGGCTGCTCGAGATGGCCGCGCTGACCCGCGCCGCGCACAAGGCCGGCGCGCTGACGGTGTGGGACCTGGCGCATTCGGCCGGCGCGCTGCCGGTCGACCTGACCGGTGCCGACGCCGACTTCGCGGTCGGCTGCGGCTACAAATACCTGAACGGCGGCCCGGGCGCGCCGGCCTTCGTGTGGGCGCACACGCGTCACACCGCGCGGATGGACGCGCAGCAGTTGCGCCAGCCGCTCTCGGGCTGGCTCGGCCACGCCGCGCCGTTCGAGTTCAGCACCGACTACCGGCCGGCGCTGGGCGTGCAGCGCTTCGTTTGCGGCACGCCGCCGGTGCTGTCGCTGGCCGCGCTCGAGTGTGGGCTCGACGTGTTCGGCCGCGCCGAGGCGTTCGGCGGCATCGCCGCGCTGCGCCGCAAGTCGCAGGCGCTGACGCAGCGCTTCATCGAACTGGTCGAGGCGCGCTGCGGCGGCCTCGCGCTCGCGTCGCCGCGCGACGCTGCAATGCGCGGCAGCCAGGTCAGCTTCGCGCATGTCGAGGGCTACGCGATCATGCAGGCGCTGATTGCGCGCAATGTGATCGGCGACTTCCGG
>DATMIN010000069.1:0-11869 GCA_035554275.1 Burkholderiaceae bacterium | reverse complement strand
CGCCGGGCGCGCCGGCGTTGTCATCCGGGGCGACGGCGCAGCGGCCGGCGGCGGCGGTGCGGCGGTATCGCTGCGCGTCGCTGCCGGCTCGGTCGGCGGCGCGGCCTGCGCGAGCGCGATCAGCGGCGGGTCGACGAATGCGACGAAGCGGCGCGTGAGCTTGGAATTGCAGCCGACCGTGACGCTGACGGTGACGACCGGCTCGTCGATCAGGCCGTTGGTCGTGATGCGGACGATGCGCTCGTTCGCGTCGGGCGAGCCGTCGACCGAGACGCGCACCTGGCCGGCGCCGAGCTTGTTGTCGCCGGACTGGACCTCGGCGCTCACGCACTCGAGCGGCAACGCCTCGTCAGGCTCGAGGCGCACGGCGGCCGCGAAATTGAGCGGCTGGCCGAGCTGGGTGGTGTTGGTGATGCGGCCGAAGCCGACCGCCTGAGCGGAAGAAGCCGCCAACCAGAGCACAGTGCCGATCGCGAATGAGGTCGAGACTGCGCGCATGCGTGTCGGAGGGTGGAGGTTCGCCGCTGTGCAGGGGTGGGCGACTCTAGCACGCCGGCGCGGCCGGGCGGCCGGCTCGCGCGGGCGAATCGGCCCGCGGCGCGTGACGCAATTCCGCCCCGCGCGCCCGCAGGCCCCCCGGCGCGCCCACTCAGCTTCGGTAGCCCGGGTCGGCGCGGTCGAGCCGGCGCAGCAGGCCCGGCCACGCCAGCGCGCCGGCGCCCATGCCGCGCGTCGCCTCGCGCGCCTGCTGCTTCGCGCCGGCGATGATGCGCGGGTCGACCGAGGTCAGCTCGGTGCCGCCCGCCAGCGCGCGGACCTGGATCGTGCACACCGTCTCGAACAGGTACATCGCGAGGAACGCGTCGGGGATCGTGGCGCCGAGCGTCAGCAGGCCATGGTTGCGCAGCATCAGGAAGTTGTGGTGCTCGCCCAGGTCGGCGACCAGGCGCGGCTTCTCGTCGTCGCGCAGCGCGACGCCTTCGTAGTCGTGATAGCTCAGGAGCTCAGGCCCGACAGCACGAAGATCGACTGTTGCGACAGCGGCAGCACGCCGGCCTTCTGCGCCGACACCGCGATGCCGTTCAGCGAGTGCACGTGCAGCACGCACTGCGCGTCGTGGCGCGCCGAATGGATCGCGCTGTGGATCGTGAAGCCGGCCGGGTTCACGTCGTACGGCGACGCGTCGAGCTTGTTGCCGTGCAGGTCGATCTTGACCAGGCTCGACGCGGTGATCTCGTCGAACATCAGGCCGTACGGGTTGATCAGGAACTCGTCGTGGCGGCCCGGCACGCGCGCGCTGATGTGGGTGAAGACGAGGTCGTCCCAGTGGAACATCGCGACCAGCCGGTACGCCGCCGCGAGGTCGACGCGCGTCTGCCATTCCTCGGGGCTGACCTGGCCCTTGCGGCTGGGGATCTCGAGCGTGAGCGGGTTCATGGTGATGTCTCCGGCATGGCCGCACCCAACGCGACTGACAATAGGCCGGCGCGGCGGCATGATGCTGTCACATCCGCGACCAAACATGAATACCCCCGTTCTCACGATCGCCGAACGCGCCCACATCGAATCCGGCTCGTGGTTCTCCGGGCTGTCGGCGCCGCTGCGCGGCGCGATCATGGCGTGCGCCACGGTGCGGCGCGTCGCCGACGGTGCGATGCTGGCGGCGCGCGGCCGCCCGGCCGAGGAATGGTGCGGCGTGGCCAGCGGCGCGGTGCGCGTGAGCTCGGTGTCGCTGTCGGGCAAGCAGGTGACGCTGACGTACGTCGAGCCCGGCACCTGGTTCGGCGACATCGCCCTGTTCGACGGCCTGCCGCGCACCCACGACTCGAACGCGCACGGCGACACCACGCTGCTGGTCGTGCGCAAGGCCGACTTCAAAGCGCTGCTGGCCGAGCACACCGAACTCTACGAGGCGCTGCTGCGCCTCAATTGCCGGCGCCTGCGGCTGATGTTCGATGCGGTCGAAGACCTCAACACGCGCCCGCTCGCCTCGCGGCTGGCCAAGCAGATCCTGCTGCTCGCGCGCAGCTACGGCGTGGCGCAGGGCGAGGAGATCCGCATCGGCCTGCAGCTCGCGCAGGAAGACCTGGCGCAACTGCTCGGCGCGTCGCGCCAGCGAGTGAACCAGGAGCTGAAGACCTTCGAGCGCGACGGCGCGGTGCGGATCGAGCCGACGCGTCTCGTGGTGTTGTCGAAGGAAAAGCTGCTCGCGATCTCGAGCCGTTAAGGAGACAGTGAAGATGACAGAAGCACAGACCGGCACCAAGCCCGTCGCCGAATCGCATGCGTTCGACGTGGCCGCGCTGCAGGCATGGCTCGGGCCGCGGCTCGAGGGGTTCGAAGGGCCGCTGACCGTCGAGCAATTCAAGGGCGGGCAGTCGAACCCGACCTACAAGCTCGTCACGCCGACGCAGGCCTATGTGATGCGCTCCAAGCCCGGCCCGGCCGCGAAGCTGCTCGCGTCGGCGCATGCGATCGAGCGCGAGTTCACCGTGATGAAGGCGCTGCACGGCAGCGGCGTGCCGGTGCCGCGCATGCACCTGCTGTGCGAGGACGAATCGGTGATCGGCCGCGCGTTCTACGTGATGCAGTACATGCCCGGGCGCGTGCTGTGGGACCAGTCGCTGCCGTCGATCGCGCGCGCCGATCGCGCCGCCTACTACGACGAGATGAACCGCGTGATTGCCGCGCTGCACAGCGTCGACGTCGATGCGGCGGGGCTGACCGGTTACGGCAAGCCCGGCAACTATTTCGACCGCCAGATCGGCCGCTGGAGCAAGCAGTATCAGGCCTCGATCACGACGCCGATCGAGGCGATGGACCGCCTCACCGAGTGGCTGCCGGCGCACATGCCGGCGAGCGCGCGCGACGAGTCGCAGGTGGCGGTGGTGCATGGCGACTTCCGCCTCGACAACCTGATGTTCGACACCACCGAGCCGCGCGCGATCGCGGTGCTCGACTGGGAGCTGTCGACGATCGGCCACCCGCTCGCCGATTTCAGCTACCACTGCATGTCGTGGCACATCCCGCACACGCAGGGCCGCGGGATCGAGGGGCTCGACCTCGCCGCGCTCGGCATCCCCGACGAGAAGAGCTACGTGCGCCGCTACTGCGAACGCACCGGCAGGATCGGCAAAGGGAAAGATGCCGACGCGGTGATGGCCGACTGGAACTTCTACATGGCCTACAACCTGTTCCGCATGGCTGGCATCCTGCAAGGAATTGCCAAACGTGTCGAGATGGGGACAGCGTCGAGCGCGCAAGCAAGGCAAGCTGGTGCCGGTGCGCGACCGCTGGCCGAGATGGGCTGGGCGATCGCGCAACGCGCCTGACCCGATCGATACACCGAAGGAGATTCCGATGGATTTCGCCTACTCGCCCCGCACGCTCGAGCTTCAGAAGACCTTGCTGAAGTTCATGGACGACCACATCTACCCGGCCGAAGCGAAGTTCGACGCCGAGATCGCCGCCAACACCGCCGCCGGCAAGCGCTGGACACCGCTGAAGACGATCGAGGAGCTGAAGCCGAAGGCGCGCGCGATCGGGCTGTGGAACCTGTTCCTGCCGCCCACCGCCGGCGGCGAGGGCTCGGCCCACAACGGCCGCGACTTCGGCCTGAGCAACAGCGACTACGCGCCGCTGGCCGAGATCATGGGCCGCGTGCCGTGGTGCTCCGAGGTCTTCAACTGCTCGGCGCCCGACACCGGCAACATGGAAACGATCGAGCGCTACGGCAAGCCCGAGCACAAGGAGCAGTGGCTCGAGCCGCTGCTGAACGGCACGATCCGCAGCGCGTTCGCGATGACCGAGCCGGCAGTCGCCTCGAGCGACGCGACCAACATCGCATCAATCATCGAACGCGACGGCGATCACTACGTCATCAACGGCCGCAAGTGGTGGATCAGCGGCGCCGGCGACCCGCGCTGCCAGATCTACATCTTCATGGGCAAGACCGATCCGCAGGCGCCGCGTCACTCGCAGCAGTCGATGATCCTGGTGCCGGCCGCGACGCCCGGCATCAAGGTGCTGCGCCCGCTGTCGGTGTTCGGCTACGACGACGCGCCGCACGGCCACATGGAGATCGACTTCTCCAACGTGCGCGTGCCGGCCAGCAACCTCCTGCTCGGCGAGGGCCGCGGCTTCGAGATCGCGCAGGGCCGGCTCGGGCCGGGGCGCATCCACCACTGCATGCGCCTGATCGGGCTGGCCGAGCGCGCGCTCGAGCTGATGTGCAAGCGCGCGTCGTCACGCGTCGCGTTCGGCCGCACCGTGGCCGAACAGGGCGTGACGCGCGAGCGCATCGCCGAGGCGCGCTGCCGCATCGACATGGCGCGGCTGCTGACGCTGAAGGCGGCGTGGATCATGGACGTCGCCGGCAACAAGACCGCGAAGGCCGAGATCGCGATGATCAAGGTCGTCGCGCCGAACATGGCGCTGCAGGTGATCGACTGGGCGATGCAGGTGCACGGTGGCGGCGGCGTCTGCGAAGACTTCCCGCTCGCCGGCTTCTACGCCGGTGCCCGCACCTTGCGCTTCGCCGACGGCCCCGACGAAGTCCACCGCAACGCGATCGCCAAGCTCGAACTCGGCAAGTACGCTTGAGCCGAAGCCGCCTCAGCGCCGCTTCGGCGCCGGCGGCGGTAGCGGTAGCGGTAGCGGCTCGTCGGGGAAGTTCTGCCAGGCGGTGGTGCCGCCGGTCGCGCCCCAGTCGTGCGCGGCCTCGGGCAGCGCGCTGTCGGGCGGCGGCGTGTTCGAGACGCGCAGCGCCTGCGTCACCGCGGTCTCGAACAGCACGAGCGCGGCGTCGACGTCGGCCGGCGCCGGCGCGGCAAGTTGCAGCCGCAGGTAGCTGCGGCCGCGCAGCGTCATCAGCACGAACGGCGGGTCGCCGAGCAGGAGCCCGGTCGACGCGGCCTCGAGCTGGTGCGCGAGCGGCCCTTCGATCCACGCCAGCCCCGAGGCCGGCACGCTCGCGACCGCGCCGAAGCGCGCGCGCAGCGTCTTCATCGTGCCGAGATTGACCTTCGGAAACATCACCAGCCAGCGCATTTCTTCCGGCGTCTTGGTGCCGATCTGGGTCTGCACGTCGTCGGTGAACTCTTCGAACGTGAGGCGCTCGAGCGCATCCATCAGCGGGCGCGACAGCAGCAGCATCTGCATGTCGGACGGCAGCGCGAGCTCCATGCGCAGACGCAACTCGTGGCCCTCGATGTAGTGGCGCTGCGACGGGCCCCATTCGAGGCGCCACGCGCGGCCTTCGAGCACGCCGTCGATCACGAAGCCGTCTTCGCCGCGCGCGCGCTTGAAGCCGTGGCCGCGGCGCTTGGCCCAGTCGGCGATCGGCGTGAGATCGCGGTCATTTCCGGGCCGCGAGAACAGTCGCTTGAACGAATCGAGCATCGATGCGCCCGATCAACTAGAGTGGCCGCAGATCAACCGCCGACGCATCGAGGACCCCGCCACATGAACGCGAACATGATCGAAGTGTATTCGTGGGCCACGCCCAACGGTCACAAAGTTCACATCATGCTCGAGGAGTGTGGTCTGCCCTATCGCGCGCATGCGGTCGACATCGGCGCGGGCGACCAGTTCAAGCCCGAGTTCCTCGCGATCAGCCCGAACAACAAGATCCCCGCGATCACCGACCCCGACGGGCCCGACGGCGCGCCGATCTCGATGTTCGAGTCGGGCGCGATCCTGCTGTACCTGGCCGCCAAGACCGGCCGCTTCCTGCCGGCCGACACACGCGGCCGCTACAAGGTGCTCGAGTGGCTGATGTTCCAGATGGGCAGCATCGGCCCGATGCTCGGCCAGGCGCACCACTTCCGCGTCTACGCGCCCGAGAAGATCGGCTACGCGGTCGACCGCTACACGAACGAAGCGAAGCGCCTGTACAACGTGATGAACAAGCGGCTCGCGAACTCGAAGTACATCGCCGGCAGCGAGTACACGATCGCCGACATCGCGATCTTCCCGTGGCTGCGCTCGTGGAAGAACCAGGGCATCGACTGGAACGACCATCCGCACCTGAAGGGCTGGTTCGACGAGATCGCGGCGCGCCCGGCGGTCCGGCGCGGCGTCGAGGTGCTGGCAGCGCAGCGCAAGGCACTGCACGACGACAGGGCGCGCGAGGTGCTGTTCGGCAGCACGCAGTACGCGGCGCACTGACGCGATGCGGCACGCTTCGATGACGCGTTGCGCGACGTTGATCGCCGCCGCCGGTGCCGTCCTCGCGTGCTCGGCCAGCGCCGAGCCGATCGGCGCGGTCGACACCGTGTTCAAGCTGATCGGGCCGGACCACAAGATCGTCGTCGACGCGTACGACGACCCCGGCGTCAGCGGTATCACCTGCTACGTCTCGCGCGCCAAGACCGGCGGCCTGAAGGGCGCGGTCGGCCTGGCCGAAGACAAGGCCGAGGCCGCGATCGCGTGCCGCCAGGTCGGCCCGATCGCATTCCCGAAGCCGCTGCCGCAGCAGGAAGAGATCTTCAACGAACGGCTGTCGATCCTGTTCAAGAAGCTGCGCGTCGTGCGCATGGTCGACAAGAAGCGCAACGCGCTCGTCTACCTCACGTACTCCGACCGCGTGATCGAGGGCTCGCCGCAGAACAGCGTCACCGCGGTGCCGGTCGACCGCGCGCAGGCGATTCCGGTGAAGTGACAGCACGGGTGCGCCGAAAGGCCCGCGACGATGCTGGGGAAGCGAGCCATCGCAAGAATGGGCGCCTCGACACGACCCACGCCGTCAAGGAGCCCCGCATGAGCGACGCCCGCGATTCCCAACCGAACCACTCGAACGACCTGTCGCGCCGCGACTTCGTCGCCACCTCGATCGCCGCGGGCATCGCGCTCGGCCCGACCGCGGCCGTCGCGGCGCTCCCGGTGAGCGAGACCGAGGTCGTGATCAAGACGCCCGACGGCAGCTGCGACGCCGCTTTCTTTCATCCGACCAGCGGCACGCATCCCGCTGTGCTGATCTGGCCCGATGCGTTCGGCCTGCGGCCGTCGATGCGCGCGATCGCGCGGCGTCTTGCGGCCGAGGGCTATGCGGTGCTGGTGCCGAATCCGTTCTACCGCGTCGCGAAGGCGCCGGTGTTCGAGAGTGCTGCGTCGTTCAACTACGGCGACCCGGCCGACCGCGCAAAGCTGCCGCCGCTGATGGGCTCGGTCGGCGCGCCTGGCGCCGCCGAGCGCGACGCCGCGGCGTATGTCGCGTTCCTCGACGCGCAGCCGGCGGTCGACAAGGCGCGCAAGATCGGCACGCAGGGCTACTGCATGGGCGGCGCGCTGGTGGTGCGCAGCGCCGCGTCGCAACCCGCGCGCATCGGTGCCGGTGCGTCGTTCCACGGCGGCGGCCTCGTCACCGACGAGCCCGACAGCCCGCACCTGCTGGCGCCGAAGATCAAGGGCGCGATGTACTTCGGCGTCGCTGCGAACGACGATCAGCGCCAGCCCGACGCGAAGGACAAGCTGAAGGAAGCGTTCGCCGCCGCGAAGGTGAAAGCCGAAGTCCAGGTCTACGCCGCCAATCACGGCTGGTGCGTGGCCGACATGCCGCTCGAGAACGGCAACCCGATCTACAACGCGCCCGAAGCCGAGCGCGCCTGGGGCAAGCTGCTCGCGCTCTACAAGACTGCCTTGAGTTGACAGGTATCGGGCCGCGGCAGATACTGTACGTTCATCCAGTATCGGAGCTGCACCATGACCCGCTTGTACCGCCAGAACTACCGCCCTCGCCGCGCGCTACGGCTGCCCGCGTGGGCGCTCAGCGTGTGGCACTGGCTCTGATCGGCACGGCGCACCGATTGGGCGCGCAGGCTGCCGGACAGGCCGAGGAGCTTGATCATGCGCGCAGGCTACCCTGCATCGGCCGCGCCGTCAGCCTGCGCGACACTGGCGCCGACGCGTTGCTGCTCGCCACACCCGAGTACAACAACGGCGTGCCCGACGTGTTTCGCGACCGGCCGGTTGCGGTGATCGGCGCGTCGCCCGCGGCTTCGGCACGACGCTGGCGCAGAGCCAATGGCTGCCGGTGTTGCGCACGCTCGGCACGTGCTTCTGGAGCGGCGGCCGGCTGATGGTCGCGCGCGCCGGCTCGGTCTTCGCGGCCGACGGCTCGCTGCACGACGACGCGATCCAGCGCCAGCTCGCCCAGTTCCTGCAGGGCTTCGCCGCCTTCACCGCGACGCAGCGCGACAGGACGTCGGCGTAGCGACCCGCGCGCACCGGCGTCAAAGCATCTCGAGCGCGCGCGGGCCGGTCGGCGGTGGAAAGAGCCGATCGAGTTCGGCCCGTTGTGCCGGCGAGAGCGGGTGCTCGAGCGCGCCGAGGTTCTCGCGCATGCGCTCGGGCCGCGCGGTGCGCGGGATCACGATCACGCCGTCGCGCGCGAGCAGCCAGGCCAGCGCGGCCTGCGCCGGCGTCATGCCGTTCGCGGCGGCGAAGCGCGCCAGCTTGGCGTGCCGCACCAGCCGCGCCTGCTCGATCGGCGCATACGCCATCAGCGCGACACGCCGCTCGTGCAGCCACGGCGCCAGCGCCCACTCGGGGCCGCGCCGCGACAGGTTGTAGAGCACCTGGTTGCAGGCCACTTGGTCGCCGTGCTCGACGCCCGCCAGCGCCTCCATGTCGTCCGCATCGAAGTTGCTGACGCCCCAGTGGCGGATCTTGCCGGCGCGCTGCAGCGCGACGAAGGCCTGCACCGTCTCGGTCAGCGGCACGTGGCCGCGCCAGTGCAGCAGGTACAGGTCGATGCGGTCGGTGCCGAGGCGCCGCAAGCTCGCCTCGCACGCCTTCGCCACGCCGGCGCGCGAGGCGTTCTGCGGCAGCACCTTGCTGACCAGGAACACCGCGTCGCGGCGGCCGGCAATCGCCTCGCCGACGAGCTGCTCGGAGCGGCCGTCGCCATACATCTCGGCGGTGTCGATCAGCGTCGCGCCGGCGTCGAGGCCGAGCCGCAGCGCCGCGAGTTCGTCGGCGCGGCGCGCGCGGTCGTCGCCGAGGCACCAGGTGCCGAGGCCGAAGGCCGGCACGCTCTCGCCCGACGGCAGCGTCACGGTCTTCATGGCTGCCGGGCGCCACCCGGCACGACGCTGACGACCTCGAAGCCGTCGCTGTGCACGAGCAGGCACAGCAAGGTCGCGGCGGCGAGCGCCGACAGGGCGTGTTTGACGGGCGTCATGGGATGGTCCGGTGCAGCGCTGCGCTCTTATACCCGCAGTCGGCCGCGCTGCCGGGCGCGGCGTCGACATGTCGTCCTACGCGCAGCCGCGGTCGAGGCAACTGGCGACGCGAGCGCGCGGCAGGGACGATCCCGGGCGACGGCTCACGGCGGGGGAACCGACATGCCTCATTCGATCTGGAAGGGCGCGATCAGCTTCGGCCTGGTGCACGTGCCGGTCGCGCTGTACCCGGCGTCGACCGACATCGGCATCGACTTCGACTGGCTCGACAAACGCAGCATGGACCCGGTCGGCTACAAGCGCGTCAACAAGAAGACCGGCAAGGAAGTGACGAAGGAGAACATCGTCAAGGGCGTGCAGGTCGACGGCGGCCACTACGTCGTCATCAGCGAGGACGAGATCAGGGCGGCCTACCCGAAGACGACGCAGACGATCGAGATCGAGGCCTTCGTGCACGCGGCCGAGATCCCGTTCACGCAGCTCGAGAAGCCGTACTACCTCGAGCCGGTCGCCAAGGGCGAGAAGGTCTACGCGCTGCTGCGCGAGGCGATGCTCGCGGCCGGCGTCGTCGGCATCGCGCGCGTCGTGATGCACACCAAGGAGTACCTCGCCGCGCTGATCCCGACCGGGCCGGCGCTGATGCTGAACACGCTGCGCTGGGCCGCCGAGATCCGCCCCGCCGGCGACATCACGCTGCCCGCGGCCGGCAAGAGCGCGCTGAAGGACGCCGAGCTGAAGATGGCCAAGCAGCTGATCGACAGCATGACGCAGACCTGGGCGCCCGACGCCTACGCCGACCGCTTCACGAAGGCGATCCACGCGCTCGTCGCGAAGCGCGTCGCGGCCGGCGACACCGAGACGGTCGAGCCGATGGAAGACGCGGCACCCGAAGCGGCGAGCAACGTCGTCGACCTGACCGCGCTGTTGAAGCAGAGCCTGGGCAAGAAGACGTTGATCGCGAAGGCGCCGGCCCGACCCGCGCCGAAGAAGGGGCCCGCCGCCAAGAAGCCGGCCCGCAAGCGCGCGTAGCGACCGGTCTTTTGCGTTGGTAGATTCCGACTGTCGCTCCCCGCCACTTCGGAAGTGCTGCCATGAAGGCTCGGAAGATCGCGCTCGGCCTGCTGGCCACGCTCGTCGTGGCCGGCGTCGCCGGCTGGTTCAGCCTCGACAAGGAGACGCGCGCCCTGCTCGCGACGCTGCCGACGAACCGCGACGTGCTGTTCTGGAGCCAGCCGCAGCGCGACGCCGCGTTCCGTGCGCTCGACCGCCTGCCGGTGCTCGCCAAGTCGCGCGTCGTCGCGGCCGGCGCCACGCCGCTGCCGTTGCCGCCGGGGCCGCCGCTGAAGCTGGCGCTCGACGTCGATGCCTACATGGCGGGCCAGCGCAGCGCGGCGCTGCTCGTGGTGCACGCCGGCAAGCTGCGCCTCGAGCGCTACGGCCTGGGCTTCGACGGCCACGGCCGCTGGACCAGCTTCTCGGTGGCGAAGTCGATCACGTCGACGCTGGTCGGCGCCGCGCTGCGCGACGGCCACATCCGCAGCCTCGACGACAAGGTCAGCGATTACCTGCCGCAGATGAAGGGCTCGGCGTACGACGACGTCAGCATCCGCCAGCTGCTGACGATGACCTCGGGCGTGAAGTGGAACGAGGACTACGCCGATCCGAACTCGGATGTGGCGCGCTTCAACAGGCACAAGCCGGAAGACGGCGTCGATGCGCTCGTCAGCTACATGCGGCGGCTGCCGCGCGAGGTGCCGGCGGGCACGCGCTGGCACTACAGCACCGGCGAGACCAACCTCGTCGGCGTGCTGCTCACGCAGGCGATCAACAGGCCCCTCGCGACCTACCTGTCGGAGAAGATCTGGGTCCCCGCCGGCATGGAGCAGCCGGCCACGTGGATCCTGAGCCGCAGCGGCAAGGAGATCAGCGGCTGCTGCGTGCAGGCGAGCACGCGCGACTTCGCGCGCTTCGGGCTGTTCATTCTGAACGGCGCGCGCATCGGCGGGCAGAGCATCGTGCCCGACGACTGGCTCGCGCAGGCCACCACCGAGCGCACCGGCATCGGCCTGCCCGGGCGCGGCTACGGCTACCAGTGGTGGACGTACGCTGACGGCGCGTTCGCCGCGCGCGGCATCTTCGGCCAGGGCCTCTTCATCGACCCGAAGCGCCAGCTCGTGATCGCGTCGAATGCCGACTGGGGCGGCGGCGCGACCGACCGCGTCGCCATGGCGGCGCGCGACGCGTTCTACCGCGCGGTGCAGCAGGCCGTCGACGACGAGGCCGCGGCGTTGCCCAAGCCATGACCGCGGCACCCCACGACACCGACCCCGGCGAGACCGCCGAGTGGCGCGAGGCCTTTCTCGCGCTGCGCGCCACGCAGGGGCCGGCGCGCGCGCGCTGGATGCTCGACGAGCTCGCGCGCCTCGCCCGCGAGCAGCGCATCGGCTGGTCGCCCGAGCTGTGCACGCCGTACGTCAACACGATCCCGGTCGACGCGCAGGCGCCCTTCCCTGGCGACCTGGCGATCGAGGAGCGGCTGGCCTCGCTGATGCGCTGGAACGCGCTGGCGATGGTGGTGCGCGCCAACGCGAGCTACGGCGAGCTCGGCGGCCACATCGCCAGCTACGCGAGCGCGGCCGACCTGTTCGAGACCGGCTTCAACCACTTCTTCCACGCCCGCACGCCGA
>DATMIN010000068.1:0-19647 GCA_035554275.1 Burkholderiaceae bacterium | reverse complement strand
TTCATGCTGATGGCGCCGCTCGGCGCGCTGATCATGCCGGCGCTGACGATCGGGCCGAAGGAGTTCGGCCTCGTCGTGTCGGCCTATGCATTCAGCGCGGGCGCCGCGAGCTTCCTGACCGCCGGCTTCGCCGACCGCTTCGACCGCAAACGGCTCTTGCTGTTCTTCTACGCCGGCTTCGTGTTGGGCACGCTGTGGTGCGGCCTCGCGCAGAGCTTCGAGAGCCTGCTGCTGGCGCGTGTGGTCACCGGATTGTTCGGTGGCGTGATCGGCTCGATCGTGCTGGCGATCGCGACCGATCTGTTTCCGCTCGCCATGCGCGGCCGGGTCATGGGCACGATCCAGACCGCGTTCGCGGCCAGCCAGGTGCTGGGCATTCCCGCCGGGCTGTACCTGTCGAACCGTTGGAACTGGCACGTGCCCTTCATCGCGATGGCCGCGCTCGGGCTGGTGGGCGGCGTGGTCGTCGCGTGGCGCATGCGGCCGGTCGCAGACCACCTTGCCCATGCGCCGGAGCGCAGTCCCTGGCGCCATCTGCTGCACACGCTCGCCGTCCCGCGGCACGCGCTCGCGTTCGCGACCACCGCACTGCTGACGACCGGCGGCTTCATGCTGATGCCGTTCAGCAGCGCGTTCGCCGTGAACAACCTTGGCATTGGGATGGCAGACCTGCCGACCGTCTACCTCGTGACCGGCTTGTGCACGATCTTCGTCGGCCCGCTCGTCGGTCGGGCCGCCGACGCGTTCGGCACCTTCCGCGTGTTCACGGCCGGCACGGCACTGTCGATCGTGATGGTCCTGCTGTACACGCACCTCGGCCCCATTCCGTTGCCGGCGTTGATCGCGGTCAACGCGGTGATGTTCGTCGGCATCTTCTCGCGGATGATCCCGTTCCAGGCGATCTCGTCGAGCGTGCCGGCCGCATCGCAGCGCGGCGCGTACAACGCGGTCGGCGCGTCGATCCAGCAGCTCGCCGGCGGTGTCGCGTCGGTGCTGGCCGGGCACATCGTCACGCTCGGCGCGGACGGCCGGCTGCGGCACTTCGAGGTGATCGGCTACGTCGTGGTCGGCACCTCGCTGGTCGCGTTCACGTTGCTGCGCGCACTGGCGCGTGGCGGATCGGCAGCGGGCTGAACGCGCCCCGACCCGACTCGAAGCGAGCCGCCGCACGCTAGAGGCACAGCGCCCCCTGCAAGGCCGCGCCGAGGCCGCGCGACAGCGCGAAGGCCGAGCTCGCGGCCAGGAGGCCGCCGGCGAGCCGGACCGACAGCGTCGTGCGCGCCAGGCGCGGGCCGAAGACGGCAAGGCGGCTCCAGGCCGAACTCACGATCAGCAGACTGACCGCCGTGCCGACCGCGAACGCGCCCATCACGCCGGCCCCCTGCGCCGCCGTGTCGGCGAGCGCGGCCACGATCAGCGCCGACTGCAGCAGCCCGCAGGGGATCGCTGCCCAGCAGGCCCCGGCGCCCGCGGCCTTGAGGTTCGAGGCTCGAGGGAGGAACTGCACCGTGCCCGGCGCGTGCGCGGGCGCGCGCCGCCACTTCAGACGCGACAGCCACGCCGGCACCATGCCCGTGGCCATCAGCACGAGACCGAAGGCGAGTGCGGCCACCTGCAACATCGTCCAGACCGGTGTCAGCACGGGCGATGCCGCGCCGATGCGCGACAGCGCCGAGACGCTCGCCGCCACCAGGGCGCCGGCGGCCGAATAGCCGATGAGGCGGCCGACGTGGAGCGAGACCAGGGCGCGCCGGGTCGCGGCCGGCGAGGGCCGGCGCGCCACACCGGCCTGCAACGCCCCGCACATCAGCGCACAGTGCGGCCCGCCGGCGAGACCGAGAAGCAATGCCGACGTCGTGAGCACGACGCTCATCGGGAGGCGGACGACGCGCGAGAACGGTCGGCGATGTTCATGTCTCGCGATGATGAAGTGCGGCTCCGTGCGCTGGCTTGCGCTGGATCAAGCAGCCGCGCCGGCCCGAATCGAGAATGCTCCGACACACCGGAGCATCGCCATGACACACCCCACGACGCGCATCCTGCGCGAGGAGCACAGGGCACTGGCGGCCATGCTGCGATCGATCCCGATGCTGTTGGCAGAGTGCCGCCGGCGCGGCGCGATGCCCGACTTCACCGCGCTGCGGGCGATGCTGTTCTACATCGACGAGTTCCCCGAGCAGCGCCATCACCGGCTCGAGTCCGATCTCCTGTTCCCCAAGCTGCGGGCTCGCACACCGCTGGCTCGCGCGTTGCTCGACCAGCTCGACGGCGACCACGCACGCGGCGCGATGCGTGTCCGCGACCTCGCGCACTCGCTCGTGGCCTTCGAGATGCTGGGCGAGTCGCGGCGCGCGGCCTTCGAGGAGAACGCGACGCTCTATGTGGACTTCTATCTGAAGCACATGGCGCTCGAAGAGCAGGAGATCCTGCCGCTGGCCGAGCGCACGCTGACGGCCGCCGACTGGCGGGAACTGGACAAGGCCTTCGCCAGCAACCGCGATCCGCTGACCGGCCATGAGCCGACCGACGACTACCGCGCGCTGTTCACGCGCATCCTCAACATCGTGCCCGCGCCGATCGGCCTCGGGGCGCCCGCCGTGCCGGCCTGAGCGCTCGGCGTCAGTCCCGATCGGCGTCGTTCACCCGTTCGGCCTCGGCATCCGTCAGCAGCGCAGTGAGGGCGCCTGCCGTGGCGATCGCGCCCCAGAACAGCAGGAACGTGAAGGCGTAGACCGTTTGCGCGCTCCAATCGATGCGCACGCCGCCGAACCCGTGCAGTTCGCTCGGGTCGATGACGGCGAAGACCAGCATCTCCAGCACGCCGGCCGCCAGGAACGCCGGCCAGAGGATCTGCAGGGCGCGCACGATCATGGCGCGGGTTTGCTCGCGTCTGCCGCTGCGGCCTTGAAGTAGGAGGGCGGCTTCATCGGGGTCGACGGCAGCACCTTGTCGGCGTGCGTGATGGCGGTGGCCAGCAGCATGAAGCTGCCGATGACGACCGCGCCGAGTCCGCCGACGAAGACCCACATGACGCCGACGCGATACCAGGGTACCGGCAACAGGGGCCCAACAGGGATCGATTGCACGAGGATTCCTTTCAGCGAGGCACGACGAAGGTCGACTTCTCGGTCATCGAGTGGGCGACGCGGCCGCCTTCGAGCAGCACGATCGTGAACTTGAACGGATGCACACCGGCCCCGAGGCTGGCAGCCGCCTCGGGCGGAATCTGCACCGCCACCGGCAGCCAGCGCGCCTGGGTGGCGTCGACATCCGTCTCGGGGTTCGACACGAGCTTCGCCTGCGGCAGGCCGTCGACCTCGATGCGGAAGTGCTGCCGGCTCTCGGAGGCGTTCATCAACTGCACGCGGTAGA
Organism: Burkholderiaceae bacterium; assembly: GCA_035554275.1. Taxonomy (GTDB): domain Bacteria; phylum Pseudomonadota; class Gammaproteobacteria; order Burkholderiales; family Burkholderiaceae_C; genus LMDS01. The sequence goes on along the minus strand of DATMIN010000068.1, from coordinate 16,275 downwards.
CGTTCTCGATGCGGCCGTCCTCGACCATTCGGCCCATCGAGCCGCGATCTCGGACCACGTCGGCCCGGAACGGCGAGCGCGTGACCAGGCTCGCCACGACCCCGAAGGTGATGAGCAGGAGGACCGCCGTGTAGACCAGGATTCGGGGCCGGAACACGTGGCGCCACAGCTGAGCGCTTGTCGAGCGTTCTTCCATGCCCCGTTCGGTGGCGTAGCGGATCAGCCCGCGCGAGTAGCCGACCTTGTCCATCACGCCATTGCAGGCGTCGATGCAGGCGGTGCAGCCGATGCATTCGTACTGCAGCCCGTCGCGGATGTCGATGCCGGTCGGGCAGACCTGCACACACAGCGTGCAGTTCACGCAGTCGCCCTTGCCGATCGATGCCGACGGCACGCCACGGGCGCGCGGGCCGCGCGGCTCGCCGCGTGTCGCGTCGTAGCTGATCACGAGCGTGTCGCGGTCGAACATCGCGCTCTGGAAGCGGGCGTAGGGGCACATGTACTTGCACACCTGCTCGCGCATGTAGCCCGCGTTGCCGTAGGTCGCGAAGCCGTAGAAGAGGCTCCAGAACCACTCCCACGGCCCGAGCGTGAGGCTCATCGCCGCGGTGACGAGCGAGCGCGCGGGCGTGAAGTAGGCGACGAACGTGAACCCGGTCCACAGCCCGATCGCGAGCCACACGAACTGCTTGGCGCCGCGCTGGCGCAGCTTCGACCATGTCCATCGCGCGTGGTCGAGCTTGATGCGCGCCTGGCGATCGCCCTCGAAGCGACGCTCGACCCACATGAAGATCTCGGTGTAGACCGTTTGCGGGCAGGCGAAGCCGCACCACAGGCGCCCCGCGACCGCGGTGAACAGGAACAGCGAGAACGCGGACAGCACCAGCAGCCCAGCGAGGTAGATGAAATCCTGCGGGTACAGCACGAGGCCGAAGATGTAGAAGCGGCGCGCGGCGAGATCGAACAGCACCGCCTGGCGCCCGCCCCACTGCAGCCACGGCAAGCCGTAGAAGACGAGTTGCGTGAGCCACACCAGCGCCCAGCGCCAGCCGGCGAACCACCCCGTCACCGAGCGCGACTGGATCTTCGCCTCGCTCTGGTACAGCGACACCCACTCCGGCGTGGCGGTGTCGGCGACGATCGGGATCACGCGACGCGTCGCCGGCCCCGTCGCTACTCCCGCGGTCATCAGGCAACCTCCGTGCTTCGCACTGCGGTGAATTCGCCCTTGGGGCGGCCCGGCGGGCTCATGGCGCCGCGGCAGCCGTGTGATTGGAGAAGGCCCAGACGTACGCGGCCAGCACGTGGATCTGGTCCGGCGTGAGCCGGTCCTTCTGCGCCGGCATCACGTTGGTCTTGCCGTGCGTGACGATGTCGACGATCGCCGCCTCGCCCCAGCCGTGCAGCCAGATCTTGTCGGTCAGGTTGGCCGAGCCGAGCGCCGCGTTGCCCTTGCCATCCGCGCCGTGGCAGGCGGCGCAGACCGCGAATTTCGCGCGGCCGGCGGCGGCCTGGATCGGGTTGTGGGCGCTGCCCGACAGGCTCAGCACGTAGTTCGCGACGTTGCGCACGTCCTGCGGCGTGCCGACCGCCTCGGCCATCGGCGGCATCATGCCGTGCCTGCCGTGGGTGATCGTCTCTTCGATCTTCTCCGGCGTGCCGCCGTGCAGCCAGTCGTTGTCGGTGAGGTTCGGGAAGCCCTTGGAGCCGCGCGCATCCGAGCCGTGGCAGGTGGCGCAGTTGTTCGCGAACAGACGCTCGCCGATCGCCATCGCCTTCGGCTGCGTCGCGAGCGCCTGCACCGGCATGCCCTTGAACGCCTGGTAGACGACCGCGACGCTGGCGGCGTTCGCCTTCTGATCGGCCTCGAGTTCGGCCTGGCTGCTCCAGTCGAGCGAGCCCTTGGAACTGCCGAGACCGCCGAACAGGCCCACGTAGCCGAACGCGAACACCACCGTGAGGATGAACAGGATCATCCACCAGCGCGGCAGCGGGTTGTTCATCTCCACCAGGTCGCCGTCGAAGACATGGCCGGTGCTGTTGTCGGCGGCCATCGGCTGGCGCTTCGAGGCCACCCAGAGGAGCCACAGGCACGCGAGCAGACCGATCACGGTCGACGCGGCGACGAAGATCGACCAGCCGCTGTGCAGGAAGTCGCTCATGGCCGAATCCTCGTGGGGTTCTGATCGTCAATCGGTCGGGAATCGACGAACGGGAGTTGTGCGGCCTCGGCGAAGCCGGCCTGGCGGCGGCGTGACCAGGCAAAGGCCACGACGCCGATGAAGACGGCGAACGACAGCAGCGTCACGCCGATCCGGAGGGCGTTCAAGTCCATCGTGAATCCTTACTTGATGGCGGTGCCGAGCACCTGCAGATAGGCCACCAGCGCATCGAGCTCGGTCTTGCCGAGCAACTCGGCGCCGCCCTTGGCGATCTCGTCGTCGGTGTACGGCACACCCACCCGGCGCAGCGCGGTCATGCGCGGCGCGGCATCGGCCGGATCGAGCGGCGTCTTGAACAGCCACGGGTACTCGGGCATGTTCGATTCCGGCACCAGATCGCGCGGGTTGTTCAGGTGGAGCTGATGCCACTCGTCGCTGTACTTGCCGCCGATGCGCGCGAGGTCGGGGCCGGTGCGCTTGCTGCCCCACTGGAACGGGTGGTCGTAGACCGACTCGCCCGGCATCGACTGGTGGCCGTAGCGCAGCACCTCGGCCTGCAGCGAGCGGATCATCTGCGAGTGGCAGTTGTAGCAACCCTCGCGGGTGTAGACGTCGCGGCCCGCGAGCTGCAGCGAGGTGTAGGGCTTGAGCCCGGGAACCGGAACGGTGGTCGAGCGCTGGAAGAACAGCGGAACGATCTCCACCATCCCGCCGACGGCGACGACGAGCAGGATGAGCACGATCATCAGGAAGTTGCTGGTCTCGATCTTCTCGTGCGTGAAGCCGGTGCTCGGCGTGGCGTGGTCGGACATGGCGTGCTCCGGTGGATCAGGCGGCTGCGGGGGCGAGCGGCGCGGCGAAGGGCTTCGTCGTGCGCGCGGCCGGAATGGGCAGCGGCACGTACCGGCCCGCCTGCGCCGTCTTGAACACGTTCCACACCATCACGCCCATGCCGCTCAGGTACAGCGCGCCGCCGACGAGCCGCACGAGATAGAACGGGAAGGTCGCCTTCACGCTCTCGACGAAGCTGTAGACGAGCGAGCCGTCGGTGTTGACCGCGCGCCACATCAGGCCCTGCATCACGCCGGCCATCCACATCGCGGCGATGTAGAGCACGATGCCCAGCGTGCTGATCCAGAAGTGCAGCTCGATCGCCGGCACGCTGTACATCTTGGTCTGGCCGAACATGCGCGGCACGAGGTAGTACAGCGTGCCGATGCTGATCAGGCCGACCCAGCCGAGCGCGCCGGCGTGCACGTGGCCGATCGTCCAGTCGGTGTAGTGGCTGAGCGCGTTGACCGTCTTGATCGACATCATCGGCCCCTCGAAGGTCGCCATGCCGTAGAACGACAGCGCCACGATCAGGAACTTCAGGATCGGGTCTTCGCGCAGCTTGTGCCACGCGCCCGAGAGCGTCATCACGCCGTTGATCATTCCGCCCCAGCTCGGCGCGAGCAGCACCAGCGAGAAGATCATCCCGACCGACTGCGCCCAGTCGGGCAGCGCGGTGTAGTGCAGGTGGTGCGGGCCGGCCCACATGTACGTGAAGATCAGCGCCCAGAAGTGCACGATCGACAGCCGGTACGAGTAGATCGGGCGCTCGGCCTGCTTCGGGATGAAGTAGTACATCATCCCCAGGAAGCCGGCGGTGAGGAAGAAGCCGACCGCGTTATGGCCGTACCACCACTGCACCATCGCGTCCTGCACGCCGGCGTAGGCCGAGTAGCTCTTCGTCAGGCTGACCGGGATGGCCGCGCTGTTGACGATGTGCAGCAACGCGACGGCGATGATGAACGCGCCGAAGAACCAATTGGCCACGTAGATGTGCCTGATCTTGCGCCGGCCGATCGTGCCGAAGAAGACGATCGCGTAGGCCACCCACACCGCGGCGATCAGGATGTCGATCGGCCACTCGAGCTCGGCGTACTCCTTGCCCTGCGTGTAGCCCATCGGCAGCGTGATGGCGGCGGCCACGATCACGAGCTGCCAGCCCCAGAACACGAACGCCGCCAGCTTCGGCAGGAACAGCGCGACCTGCGAGGTGCGCTGCACGACGTACAGGCTGCTCGCCATCAGCGCGCAGCCGCCGAACGCGAAGATCACCGCGTTGGTGTGCAGAGGCCGCAGCCGCCCGTAGCTCAGCCAGGGGATGCCGAAGTTCAGTTGCGGCCAGGTCAGCTGCGCCGCGATGACCACGCCGACCAGCATGCCGACGACGCCCCAGAGCACCGCGGCGAGGGTGAAGAGCCGCACCGCGCCGTCGTCGTAGACCGCCTCGCGCGCCGCTGGCAGGGCATGCACCTCGCTCGTCATCGCGCTCGTCATCTCGTCATCTCCTCGAGTCCATCGCTTGCCGCGCGAATCGCGACTGGGACGAGTTTCACGGCAGGCGTCGGTCGAGGGTTTGATACGGCTCAATGTTTGGGCCTTCGACTTCGACGATGCGCTGGCCTTCGCGTTCGAAGTCCTCGAACTGGCCCGCGCCGAGCGCCCAGCGGAACAGCGCCATCAGCCCGAACACGATCAGCACCGAGATCGGCACCAGCAGGAAGAGGATGTCCATCAGCCGATGCGCGAGCGCATGCCGACGCGCAGCGAGTTCAGCACGACGAACAGCGAGCTGCTCGCCATCCCGATGCCCGCGGCCCACGGCGGGAAGGCGCCGAGCAGCGCCAACGGGATGCACAACGCGTTGTAGCCGATGGCCCACGCGATGTTCTGGCGCAGCACGCGCATCGCCCGCTGCGCCGTCTCGCGGGCGATCGCGATGTCGGCGACCTTCCCCGAGAGCAGGATGAAGTCGGCGCTCGACTGCGTGATCGCCGCGCCCTGCGCGAAGGCGAACGAGACATCCGCGCGCGCGATCACAGGCGCATCGTTGAGCCCGTCGCCGACCATGCCGACGCGGTGGCCCGCGCGCTGCTCGCGCTCGATCTGCGCCAGCTTGGCTTCGGGTGACTTGCCGCCGTGAAATTCGTCGATGCGCAGGGTCCTTGCCACCTGGAACACGCGCTCCGGCTCGTCGCCCGACAGCATCACGAGCCGGAGTCCACTCGAGCTGAGCGATCTGACGGCGGACTTCGCGTCCGGCTTGATGAACTCGCCGAACTCGAAGCTCGCCAACGCGCCCCGCGCGTCCCCGAACCAGACGCGTGCCGTCTCCACATCGGGCATGCCGGTGCCGGCGGGGTCGACCCAGCGCTGCGCGCCGAGGCGGGCGCACGTGCCGTCCCATGCAAAGGCCTGCAGGCCGCGGCCCGGCACTTCGGTGATCCGGCTCCAGACGGCGTCGGGCACCTCGACTTCGCGGGCGAGTGCCCTTGACAGCGGATGCGAGGAGTTGGCCGCCAGCGAGCCGGCCAGCCGCAGGATGCTGGCCTCGTCGAGGCCGCTTGCGATGCCGGCCGGCAGCATCCGCACCTGCAGCAGCTGGAGGCGGTCTTCGGTGAGCGTGCCGGTCTTGTCGAGGAAGAGCGTGTCGAGCTTCGCGAGCGCTTCGAACGCATCGATCCGCTGAACCAGGATGCCGCGCCGCGCGAGTGCGCCGGCCGCCGCCAGCAGCGCCGAAGGGCCCGCGAGCGAGAGCGCGCACGGGCAGGTGACGATCAACACCGACACCGCCACCAGCACGGCTCGCGACGGGTCGATCACCGACCACGCCGCAGCGGCCACCGCCGCCAGCAGCAGCACGCCCCACAGGAACGGCACCGCGATCCGGTCGGCCGTGCGAAGCAGCGCCGGGCGCTGCGTCAACGCCTCGCGCATCAGCGTGACGACCGCTTCGAAGCGCGTGTCGCGGCCGAGCCGCCGGACCGTCATCGTCACCGGCGCGGCGAGGTTCAGGCTGCCCGACATCACCTCGTCACCGGCGCGCTTGGGTGTCGAGCGCGATTCGCCGGTGAGCAACGATTCGTCGACCTGGGTGCGCCCTTGCGTCACCACGCCGTCCGCGCCGAACGCCTCGCCGGCCAGCACCTTCACCGAGTCGCCGATGCGCAGCTCGGCGGTCGGCACCAGTGTCGTCGTGCCGTCCGCGTCGATGCGGCGCGCCTCGGGCGCGCGTGTCGCGCACGCGGCCTCCAGCGCCGAGGTCACGCGGTGCTGGGCCTTCAGCGAGAGCCAGCGCCCGAGCAGCAGGAACGTGATGAACATCGTCAGCGAGTCGAAGTAGACCTCGCGGCCGAACACGCCGCCCGGCGCGAACGTGGCGCCGCTGCTCACGATGAAGGTGACGGCGATGCCGATGACGACCGGCAGGTCCATCCGCACGCGGCCTCTGGCGAGCCCGGCGAACGCGTCGCGGAACATCGGCGAGGCCGAAAAGGCGAGCACCGGAATCGACAGCAGCCACGACGCCCACTGCAGCAGCCTGAGCAGATCGGGTGGCAGCGCCCCCGGAGCGGCGATGTACGCGGGTGTCGCGTACATCATCACCTGCATCATGCAGAACGACGCCACGAACAGCTTCCACAGCGACGAGCGCTCCTCGCGCTGGCGCAGCCGCCGCGCCGGCTCGGCCTGATCGGGCACGGCGCTGTAGCCGGCCCGTTCGACGGCGCGCACGAGTTGCGTGGCCGCGCTGCTCGAACGCTGCCAGTCGACGCGCGCCCGACGCGACGCGTAGTTGACGTGCGCGCCGACGACGCCGGGCTCGGCGAGAAGCGCCTGCTCGATCAGGCCGGCGCAGGCGGCGCAGAACAGGCCGCCGAGCTGGAGGTACGAGGTCTCGATCGGCCCGGCCGCCGCTGCTGCGCCCGCGGCCGGTTCCGTGCGTGCAGGCGTGGACTCGGCGACGGGCGAGCCCGCCAACGGATTCATGGCCGCGATGTCAGTCAGCGCCGTGGCAGCGCCTGAACCGTCGCGGCCGCGGGGTCGGTGGACGCATCCGCCAGGCCGGCCGCCACGAGTGCGCTGGTCGCGCACAGCACGCTGGCGATGAACATCGCGCTGTGTTTCCACCCCCACTTCGGCATCTCACGCATATCGTTCTCCTTCAACATTCACGATTCAAGAAACGGCGTCGACGATCACGGCCTGCACCACGCAGCGACGACGCAGCTCGTGCGTGTCGCCGGGCTCGAGCAGCAACGCCAGCGCGGCCGAATCGTGGGTGGGCTGCGCGACCCCGTCGAACACCGGGATGCCCGCGCTGCGCGCGAGTCGCTCGACCAGCGCGTGCGGCAGGCCCTGACACTCCAGGCCGTCGTAGAGCCGCCCGAGCAGGCGCGCGGTCTCGGCAACTTCGCGCGGCGAACTGTCAAGCGTCAGGTCCGGCTGCACATGGCTGACCTGTGCCCCGAGTTGGCGGGCGGCACTCTCGAACAGCCGAGCGCTCACGCTCGCCGGCTCGGTGCACAGCAGGCCGAAGCGCTTGCCGCTCAGCAGCGCCGGCAGCGTGCCGCGGCGAGCCGCGTCCTGGAACGCGCGGGCCTGCGGCAGCAACGCCGCGCCGGCCGGCGGGTTGCCGGAGGCGAGAGTGGGGTAGGGGGCGGCGGCGTCCATGGTCTGTGGTATCGAGGGGCCGAGCCTAGTGGGCCGACACCGCCGTGCCTTGACCTGCGTCAACGCGCGCTTCGCATCCTCGCCGGCCGCGCTCGCGTTTACCGTCCATTCACCGAGCGTTACCCGATGACGCGCCGCGTTCGTCCAACGTTGTCGCCGGTCCCCGAGCATCTCGATCACACCACGACGCCTCGAGGCCACCGCCATGCTCACCACGACCACGACTTCCCCCACACCCGCAACGGCCCGGCGCCTTGCGGCCCCGGTGAACGCGGCGCACCGACCGGCGCCCGCCATCGGTCAGCGGATCGCCGACGGGCTCGAGCTGCTCGCCGGCGCGGTGTCGCTGCAGCGCCGCGTCGTGCATGCCGGCGAGTCGATCTACCAGGCCTGGGACACGTTCGCGAGACTGCACGTGCTGAACGCCGGCGTCGTGAAGATCGTGAACCTGGCGCCGGACGGCCGCGAGCAGGTCGTCGCGCTGAAGCTGCGCGGTGACTGGCTCGGCCTCGACGGCCTCGCGACGGGCCGCCACGGCAGCGATGCGATCGCGATCGACACCTGCGAGGTGTGGTCGTTCGCCTACGACGCCCTGATCGCCGCGAGCGCGCGGCAACCGGCGCTGCTGCGCCTGCTGCACGAAGCGATGGGCCGCGCAATCGCGCGCGACCGCGATGCGTTGATGTCGATCTGCACGCTGCCGGCGGATGCGCGGGTGGCCGAGTTCCTGCGCGGGTGGGCGCAGGCGCTCGACAGCCGCGGCCTGCGCACCGACCAGATCATCCTGCGCCTGACCCGCGCGGAGATCGGCAACCACCTGGGCATGACGCTCGAGAGCGTGAGCCGCGCGCTCTCGAAGCTCGAACGCGAGCAGCTGATCGGCTTCGCGGGGACGGGCCGACGCGAGGTCTGCATCCCGGACGTCACGGCGCTCGAAGAGTTCGTGCAGCGCAGCCTGCGGCCGCAGCTGCTGCAGTAACGCCGCGCCTTCAGCCCGGCGGCCCGAGCACCCGGCCGATCGCCTGCGCAAGCTCCTCGCGCGAGCAGGGCTTGCGCAGCAGTTCCCAACCGGCGGGCGATTCGCGGTCGGCATCGATCAGCTCGGCCGAGTAGCCCGACATCAGCAGCACCGCGATGCCCGGCACGCGGGCCTCGACGAGGCGTGCGAGGTCGGTGCCGCGCATGCCGGCGCCGAGCGCGATGTCGGTCAGCAGCAGGCGGTGCGGCGCGCCGGCGCCGAGCCCCTGCAGCGCCTGCTCTGCGCTCGCCGCCTCGTTGACGCGGCAGCCGAGCGTCTCGAGAAAGGTCCGCATCACGGCGCGGACCTCGGGGTCGTCTTCCACCAGCAGCACGTCGAGCCCGGGCGGAATGGCGATGGCGCCGGCCGCCGTGTCGCGTGCCGGCGCGCCGTCGGCGGCGGCCGCCGCGGGGATGTGCAGCGTCAGCGTCGTGCCGACGCCGAGCGTGGTGTCGATCTCGACCGCGCCGTTCGACTGCTTCGCGAAACCGTAGACCGTGCTCAGCCCGAGGCCCGTGCCGCGACCGGCCTGCTTGGTCGTGAAGAAGGGCTCGAACGCGCGCGCCTTCACCTCGTCGGGCATGCCGCCGCCGGTGTCGGCGATCGAGATCGCCACGTAGCCGAGCACTGGCGCGATCGACCCGGCGAGCTCCTCGCCGAGCGCGCCGCCGAGTTCACCGCCGGGTGCGGCGCTGAAGCGCAGGATGCCGCCATCGGGCATCGCATCGCGCGCGTTGATCGCCATGTTGAGCAGCGCGGCCTCGAGCTGCCCGGCGTCGGCCAGCACCGGCAGGCAACCGGGCGCGACATCGATCTCGATCCGGATGCGCTGGTCGAGCGCGCGCCGCAGCATCCCGGCCAGCGACTGGAGCAGCGCCGCGACGTCGACCGCAGTGGGCTGCAGGAGCTGCCGGCTCGCGAACGCGAGCAGCTTGCCGGTGAGCTCGGCACCGCGGTGCGACGCGCGCGACGCCGCACCGACGAGCTGCCGCGCGTGTGCGTCGCCGGCGAGTGCGGGCAGCTTGTCGAGCACCTGCAGGTTGCCCTGGATCACGGTGAGCAGGTTGTTGAAGTCGTGCGCGATGCCGCCGGTCAGCTGGCCGACGCTCTCGAGCCGCTGCGCGTGCTTCAGCGCCTCTTCCGATTCGGCCCGCTGCAGGCTCGTCGCCAGCAGGCTGGCGAGCGACTCGAGGAAGCGGATCTCGTCCTCGCCGAACCGGCCCGGCTGGCGCGCGCGTGCGGTCAGCATGCCGACGACACGGCCGCGGTCGAGCAACGGGACCACCGCTTCGCACTCGATGCCGGCCGCGCGGTAAGACGCCGGCAGCTCGAAGCGGCTCTCGGTCGCGAGCGATGCCACGAGCACCGGCCGGCCGTGCTGCAGCACCTGGTCGAGCGAGCCGTGCGAGCGGATCGCGATCCGGTCATCGACGGCCTCGCCGTCGATGCTGCCGACGCCGCTGGCGACCCGCACGGCGACGCCATCGGGCTCGACCAGGAACACGCGCGCGAAGCCCACCTGCAGCGCGTTCGCGGCGATCGTGGGGACCTGCTGGACGAGGCGCTGCGGGTCGCGTGCGTCGACCGCGATGCGCCCGAGTTGGGCCACGTGCTCGCTGTAGCGCGCGCGCTGCAGCGCCTGCTTGACACGCGGGTACGCGCCGATGTCGCGGATGGCCGCCACCACCAGCGGCAGGCCGTGGCGCTGCAGCGGGCTGAGCGAGATCTCCACCATCACCTCGGAGCCGTCGCGTCGCCGCGCGACCAGCTCGACCTGCGTGCCCATCGGCCGCGGCCGCGGGTGGTGGCTGTAGGCCTCGCGGTAGGCCGCGTGGCGTGGTCGGATCGCGTCGGGCACGAGCACGTCGACGTTGAGCCCCAGCAGCTCGTCGGTGCCGTAACCCAGCAGTTCCTCGGCCGATGGGTTGGCGAGCACGATGGCGCCCGCCGCGTCGGCGACGATCAGCGCATCGGGATAGGCCGCGAACAGGCTGCGGAAGACGTCCGGCATCTCAGTCGCGGGTGACTGGCGCGACCAGCACGTAGCCGGCTCCGCGCACCGCCTTGATGAAGCGCGGCAGTTCGGCATCGTCGTCGAGCTTGCGGCGCAGGCGGCCGATCTGGACGTCGACGGTGCGGTCGAACGGCCCGGCCTCGCGGCCGCGCGTGCGCTCGAGCAGGAAGTCGCGCGACAGCACATGCCCCGCATGCTCGGCGAGCGTGCGCAGCAGGTCGAACTCGCCGGAGGTGAGCGGCACCTCGTGCCCGTCGGGCGCGTGCAGGCTGCGCGCCGCCACGTCGAGGCGCCAGCCGCCGAAGCGCAGCAACGTGCGGGGCGCGGGGGCCGGTTCGGTCGCGGGCTCGGGCGCGACCGGCGCGATCCGCCGCAGCACGGCGCGCACGCGCGCCACCAGCTCACGCAGTTCGAACGGCTTGGTCACGTAGTCGTCAGCGCCGACTTCCAGGCCCACCACCTTGTCGATCGCATCGCCGCGCCCGCTCACGATCACCAGACCGCAGCGCCCGAGTTCGCGCAACTGGCGCGCGATCGACAACCCGTCCTCGCCGGGCAGGCCCAGGTCAAGGAGCACGAGCGCGGGGGCATCGTCGCGCATCAGGGCGAGCAGCGCGGCGCCGCTGTGCAACGTCGTCACGCGGAACCCGTTCGACGTGAGATAGCCTCCGAGAAGAGCGGTGATCTCGGGTTCGTCGTCGACGACAGCAATGTGGTGCACAGAGATCAAGGTCAGGGCGCGGGCAACGGGCGTGCGCGGGTGCGGCCGCAGCCGCGTGTGAGGGCAGCGTAACCGAAGCGACGCGCGCCCACGCGGGACCGCCGTGACGGGCGGTTCCCTGTTCCAGCCCGGCCGAGCGAGTCGAGTTCTCGAAGCATTCACCGCAGTGTGCGCTGACGTACAGATTGAGAGCTCGAGTTCGGGCAGTCTCTACGGAGCCCGCAGGAGTTCGCATGATTGCTTTCACCGTCGACGACATGTTCTCAGGCCGCTCGGCCGGCGCCATCATCAAGTGCGTCAAGGCGCTGGACCATCGGGCGACCGTCCGTGTGGATCTCACGCGCCACTTGGTCGAAATCGAGCCCACCTGGGCCGCGGTGCCGGAGTTGAGCGAGGCCATCGTTCGGGCCGGGTTCACGCCGGCTTCCAGCATCTCGGCCGAGACGGTCGACATTTCGCTGCCTGGCATGTGACGGCCGGGCCTCGGACAGACCGGCTTCTCGGTCGTTGACTGCTGCGAAATGAGTCCGGAGCAACGTCGAACAGCCTTGCGGTTCGCCGCCGGCATCAGCGCCCTGTACGCGGGATGCGGAGCGGCATGGGTGCTGCTCTCCGACAGGCTGGTCTCCGATCTCGCCACCAATCCCGAATGGCTGGCGCTGGCGCAGAGCTACAAGGGCATCGGCTTCATTGTCGTCACGTCGGCGCTGCTGCTCGTGCTCGTTCGCTGGGGTCATCTGCGGCTCCTCAGCGCACTCGACAAAGTGCGCGCGGGCGAGCATCAGATCCAAGGACTGTTCCTGCAGCACCCCGAGCCCATGTGGGTGTACGACAAAGACTCGCTGCGCTTTCTGGCCGTCAATGATGCAGCCGTCGAACACTACGGCTACTCGGAGCGGGAGTTCCTCTCGATGACAGTGAAGGACATCACGGCCCCCGAAGATGTGCAGCGCTGGAAACAGAACACATCGACCGAGCACATCGTTCGGCACAACAAGAAGAACGCCGGCAGCATCCTCGTTGACGTGAGCTCCCATCCGGTCACATTCCACGGCCGCCAAGCCCGCCTTGCGATGGCGCAAGACGTCACCGAAGAAGCCTTGTCCCAGGAAGTTGTGGAGCGCCAGGAAAGACAGTTCAAACAGCTCCACGACAGTCTTCAAGAAGCGCTGTGGCTCTACTCGGCCGACTCGCAGAAGGTTCTCTATGTGAGCACCGCCTTTCAAAGGGTCTACGGGCGCCCCGGGGGCGACCTCATCAACGACCCGGCACTCTGGTCAAAGGTCATCCACGACGAAGACCGAGGCCTTGCCCTTCAGGCGCTGAGCGACCTTCAAGCGTCGGGGCGCTCCGAGTGCGAGTACCGCATCGAACGTCCAGATGGTGAGCTCCGATGGGTCTGCGACCGGCGTCGCAATATCGTGGGCTCGGACGGGGTCGTTCTCATGGTCGGCGGCATCGTCGAGGACATCACCGATTCGAAGAAGACGACACTGGCCCTTCGCCAGCTCAACGATGAACTCGAGGCGCGCGTCAGCAGCAGAACAGAAGAGCTGCGGTTCGTGAACCAGGAGCTCGACGCGTTCACGAGGACCGCGGCGCATGACCTGCGGTCTCCCTTGCACGCCATTTCTGGATTTGTCCAGATTCTTCGCTTTCGATACAAGGATTCGCTCGGCGCCGCCGGTGATGCCATGGCGGGCCACATCGAAACAGCCGCGACGTCCATGGCCAAGCTTGTCGGCGACCTGCTGGTGCTGTCCAGAGTAACCACTCAGACCGTGCATCGGGTGCCCACCGATGTCGAGGGCATCGCCCTGGCGATTGTCCGAAACCTGAAATCAGAGGCACCCGGCCGTCAAGTCGCCATCCAGGTCGAACCGATGGAGGCCGCGCAGGCCGATGAGGGTTTGGTCCGTTCGCTGATGACCAATCTCCTCGACAACGCCTGGAAGTACACGGGCAAGCGCATCGACGCGAGCATCGAGGTCGGCTGCACCGCGGCCGAGGGAAAGCAGGTCTTCTTCGTTCGCGACAATGGCGCAGGTTTCGACATGGGCAAGGCTGTCGAGCTGTTCAAGCCATTCCAGCGATTTCATTCCGCGACCGAATTCGCGGGCAGTGGCGTCGGCCTGGCCACTTGCCAGCGAATCGTCCGTCGCCACGGGGGCTCGATCTGGATCGCGTCGGCATGCGGTGAAGGCACGACCGTCTATTTCACGCTGACGCCCGCAACCGATACCTCTTTGCCGGCGTCTCTGTCGCGAGACTCGAACTTCGCCCAGCTCGCCTAGGCTGTCGCGGAAAGCCGCTCGGCGCGCGGTGGATTGCGCCCCTGAGCGGGCGGCGCGGCTGCGGTCGGCGGGCACGTGGCCCGCCGCAGCGGCTGCCTCAGGGGCAAACCTCCATGCGCCGCGTCACGCCGCGGATCACCTCGTCGCTGAACCAGAAGAAGTAGCGCGTGACGGTGACGGTCGCGCTGTCCTTCGTGCGCGTCTTGTGTTCCACCGGCACGACCCAGCCGACGTAGCCACCACCGCCGCCGCCGCCCATCGGGCACGCGCCGCGCTGCGGCGCGCCGATCACGAGCTCGCGGTTCGGATCGAGCGTGCGGGCGGTGGCGTCGAAGTAGTTGGTGATCGACGATTCGTGGTTGCGCGGCGGGATCGAGCGCACCACCGTCTGGGTGGGAGCCGGGTCGGTGGCGCAGCCCGCGATCGCAAGGCAGGCGGCCAAGAGGAGGGCTGCGGCGGTTTTCGTCATCGTTGATTCCTGCGTGTTTTTGCCCGTGTCTTGCACGGCGCAGTGTGCCAGTTTGTCCAAGCGGCGGGCCGGCGGGGGCGGCCACCGCGGGGATTCGCCCGCGAAAGCGTCACGAAACCGGGCGCTCGGCGTGCGGCCGGGCCGCGCCTGACGCTTCACACAACTTTACGCCGTAGCCAAGCGAGCTACACCGCGGAGCCGGATGATTACGCCCCGTAAACGGCCACCAGCCGCATCCCTGGAGAAACTCGATGAGCGAAGTCAAGGCCGGCGCCGGCCGTCAGCGGCGAGCGGTGCAATGGCTGGCCGCCAGCGCGGTGGTGATCGCGGCGGTGATCGCCGCGGTGTCGGTGCACGCGCAGGGCCGGCACGGCGCGCCGGGCATGGACGGCGGCCCCGGCGGCGGCATGATGATGTTCGGCGGCCCGATGATGGGCCGCAACCTCGACCGGATGCTCGACGGCCTGAACGCCACCGAGGCGCAGCGCACGCAGATCCGCCAGATCGCGATGGCGGCGGCGGCCGACCTGCGCAGCCAGCGCGAGTCGGGCCGGGCGCTGCGCGACCAGGCGATGCAGATTTTCACCGCGCCGACGGTCGACGCCGGCGCCGCCGAATCGCTGCGCCAGCAGATGCTGGCCCGGCACGACCAGGCCAGCAAGCGCATGCTGCAGGCGATGCTCGACATCGCCAAGGTGCTGACGCCCGAGCAGCGCGCCAAGATCGGTGCGCGCATGAAAGAGCGCCAGGCCGTGATGCAGGACCGGATGCAGCGCATGCAGCGCGAGCACGGCCCGCACCGCCCCCAACCCCCCGCGAGCGCGGCACAGAAATGAGCACCACCAAGGCTATGCTCAGACCCGACAGCGGCCTGGCCGCGCTCGCGCTGCAGAGCGCGGTGATGTCGGCACCGGCCGCGACCAAGACGACGCCCTCCGCCATGTCCGCACGCCTGCTGCTGATCGACGACGATGCCCGTCTCTCCGCGATGGTCGGCGACTACCTGCGCCATTCGGGCTTCGAGGTCGAGAGCGCCGGCTCGCTCGCCGCGGGCCGCGAGCGCCTCGCCGCCGACACCTTCGACGCGCTCGTGCTCGACCTGATGCTGCCCGACGGCGACGGCCTCGACCTGTGCCGCGAGCTGCGCGCCGAGGTGCGGCATCGCCACCTGCCGCTGCTGATGCTCACAGCGCGCGGCGAGCCGATGGATCGCATCCTCGGCCTCGAGCTCGGGGCCGACGATTACCTGCCCAAGCCGTTCGAGCCGCGCGAGTTGCTGGCCCGCATCAAGGCGCTGCTGCGCCGCGCCGCGCCGCAACCGGCAGGCGACGACGTGCTGCGCTTCGGCCGCCTCGAGGTCGACCTCGGCGCACGCGTCGCGCGCCTCGACGGCACGATCTGCGACCTCACCGGCCACCAGTTCGACCTGCTCGTGGTGTTGGCCCAGAGCCCGGGCCGCGTGCTCTCGCGCGACCAGATCATGGATTCGCTGAAGGGCCACCCGCTCGAGGCGTTCGACCGCTCGATCGACGTGCACATCTCGCGCATCCGCGCGGTGATCGAAGACGACCCGAAGCTGCCGCGGCGCGTGCTGACCGTGCGCGGCGCCGGCTACGTGTTCGCGCGCAAGCAGGACGCCGACGAGTCGCGCGAGTGAGTGAGCGGGCGCGTGCGGCCCGGCGGTGCCCGGCTATGCTGACCGGCGCATGAACACCCTTTACCTGCGGATCTACGCCACCGTGGTGGTGGTGCTGCTGCTGTTCGCGGGCGCCTCGGGCTGGGTGTTCCAGCGCCACATGGAGCAGGAGCGGGTGCGCGCCGAGGCGGTGCTGACCGAGCGCATGGGCGCGTGGGGCGAGCTGATCCAGCGCTCGCTGCCCGGCCACGACGCGGCCCCACAGGAGCAGGCGATCGCGCTGCACGAATGGTCGCAGCGGCTGCGCCTGCCGCTTGCGCTCGACAGCCCGAGCGGCGAGCGCATCGCGCAGTCGGACTCGTTCGCGCGGCGCCAGGCCGAGGGCGTGCTGCGCGGGCTCGCCGTGCGGCTCGATGACGGTCGCACGCTGTGGCTGATGCGCCCAGGCCCGCTGCGCCC
>DATMIN010000067.1:0-2411 GCA_035554275.1 Burkholderiaceae bacterium | reverse complement strand
GCTCAGGATATAGAGCGCATAGTCGACGCCGATGCCCACGCCCAGTGCGATGACCGGCAGCGTGGCGACCTTGACGCCCATCCCCAGCCCGACCATCAAGGCTTCGGCCAGCACCGATGTGAGCATCAGCGGAAGCACCGCCACGAGGACGGCGCGCCAGGAGCGGAAGGTGATGAAGCACAGCAGCGTCACCGCCGCATAGACCAGCAACAGCATCTGGGTCCAGGCCTGCTTGACGACGATGTTGGTCGCGGCCTCGACGCCGGCACTGCCGGCGGCGAGCTGGAACTGCGCCTCGGGCGTGTTGTGCTGGGCGGCGAACGCCTCGACCTCGTCGATGACGCGCTGCAGCGTCTGAGCCTTGTGATCCTTCAGAAAGACGTACAGCGAGAGCAGCGAGCACGTCTGGTTGAACAGCTCGCGGGGCGCACGGCTCTGCACCGCGCCCAGTGCGCTCTGGTTCGGCACGAGCTCGAACCACTTGAAGCTGCCTTCGTTGAAGCCCACGGCGGCGAGCTTGGACAGCGCCGCCATCGAGTTCGTCGCCTCCACGCCCGGCACCTGCTCCAGCTGCCAGGCCAGGCGGTCGACGCTGACCAGTGTCGAGTAGGCCATGCACTGGTCCGCCGGCGTCTTGACCATCACGACCAGAATGTCGGAGCTGGCCGCATAGTTCGCGACCATGAACGCGTGGTCGCGGTTGTAGCGGGAGTCCGGGCGCAGTTCGGGCGACCCGGCGTCGAGATCGCCGATCTTCAGGTGCGTGGAGACGACCACGCCGGCGGCGGCCATCGCGACCGCCGTGCCCACCGCGACGGTGGCCCAGCGCCGTTGCGTGAACCGATCGAGCAGTTCCCAGACCAGGGCCTTGTCGGCCGGGCCCGGGTCGGCGCGTTCCGCGCGCAGGCTGCGCTCGGCCGCGGAGGCGCTCACGCCGGTGTACGACAACAGGATCGGCAGCAGGATCAGGTTCGTCACGATCAGCATCGCGACGCCGATGCTCGCGGCGATCGCCAGCTCCTTGATCACCGGAATGTCGATGACGAGCAGTACCGCGAAGCCCACCGCATCGGCCAGCAGCGCCGTCAGGCCGGGCAGGAACAAGCGGCGGAACGTGAAGCGCGCGGCCACCGCCTTGTGCACGCCGCGGCCGATGTCCTGCATGATGCCGTTCATCTTCTGCGCGCCGTGGCTCATGCCGATGGCGAAGACGAGGAATGGCACGAGCACCGAATACGGGTTCAGCTCGTAGCCCAGCGCGGCCAGCGCGCCGGCTTGCCACAGCACCGCCGTCAGCGAGCTCAGCAGCACGAGCAGCGTGCTGCGCCCGTCGCGGTTGAACCAGTAGATCATCGCGCCGGCGATGACGAGTGCGATGCCGAAGAACGACAGCATCTCATGCAGTCCGCCGATGAGGTCGCCGGAGACCTTGGCGAAACCCGTGATATGGATGTCGACGCCCTGGCCGGCATATTTGACCCGGATCTGCTCCAACTGATTGGACAGCACACCGTAGTCCAGCTTTTGGCCCGATGTCGTGTCGGTCTCGAGCAGCGGCACCGAGATGACGGACGACCGGAAGTCGACCGCCACGAGTTGGCCGACCTCGCCGGAGCGCTCGACGTTGATCCTGACCTGCTGCAGGCTGGCCTGCGAGCCGTCGTAGGACTCGGGAATCACGGTGCCGCCTTCGACCCCCTCCTCGGTGACCGCGGACCATCGGGTCGTGGGCGTCCACAGCGACTTCATGAACGCCCGGTCGACGCCCGGCAGCAGGAAGACCTCGTCGTTGATCTTGGCGAGCGTGCGCAGGTACTGCGTGTCGAAGATCGTCCCCTGGCGCTGGGCCACCGCGATGCGCACGGTGTTCTCCAGCCCGGCAAGATCCTGCTTGTTGGCGAAGAAATTTTGAATATACGAATGCGAGATCGGCAGCGTCTTCTCGAAGCTCGCGTTGAGCCGGAGCTTGAACGCCTGCACGCCGAGCAACGCGGTGAGCAGCAGGCACAGCGCCAGCACCCAGGGGCGATGGTTGAACAGCGCGCGCTCGACCAGAGAACCGGATCGGGCGTCGAACTCGGCCAGGCTCACCGATGTGGCGGCCTGGGCGGATGAAGGAACGTGGCTCACGGTAGGTATCGCTCGAAATGCGGCTCGTGCGCGCGGCATGGCGCGGCGAACTCAGGATGAAGAGGCAGGAAGCGGGACACTGCGCACGCCCCGCATGGTGGCCAGCGCGAGTCGTCCGCCGGCGGTCTGCGCGACGGCCGTCACGGGCAAGCCACTGCCGTTCGACGCGGCCTTGAAACTGCGGCCGCCGTCGCGGCTCAGCAGCAACTCGCCGGACTGGCTGGCGAGCAGCAGGCGGCCGTCGTCCAGGCACATGCCGGCGCTCAGCGAGTTGCGCGTTC
>DATMIN010000066.1:0-2844 GCA_035554275.1 Burkholderiaceae bacterium | reverse complement strand
GCCAGCGCAGGCGCGGCAGCCAGGCCGTGGCCGCGCCGACGAGTTCGCCGAGCCGGCGCCGCAGCGCGGTGCCGGGCGCGCCGTCGGGCGCGGTGGTGGTCAGCACCCAACGCGTCGTCAGGGCCGCGCCGGTCAGGCCGGCAATCGAGAACACGCCGAGCTGCGCGAGGCCCGGGAAGCCCGAGAACAGCAGCGCCGCGAAACCGGCGACCGAGGTCGCGAGGCCGAGCCGCACGGTCGGCCAGTTGTCGGCGATCCAGCGCCGCGCGCCGTCACCGCGCGGCGCGCCGGCCGCGGGCCGGGCCTGGATCAGGTAGTAGATCGCGTAGTCGACCGCCTCGCCGATCAGCGTGGTGCCGAAGCCGAGCGTGATGCCGTGGACGTTGCCGAACACCAGGCTGACCGCCGCGATGCCGGCGAGCACGCCCGAGCCGACCGGCAGCAGCGCAGTGCCGAGCGCGCGCAGCGAGCCGCCGAACGCGAGCAGCATCAGCACGACGATGGCTGCGCCGCCGGCGAGCGCGAGCCGCTCGACCTCGGCCTTGATCTGCGTGCGCGACGCGACCGCGAAGCTGCCCGAGCCCGAGACCGTCAGCGTCAAGCCCTGCGCGGCCGACGCCGCGAAGCGGCTGCGCACCAGGTCGAGCGTGCGCTCCTGCGCGTCGAGGTCGGCGCCGTCGGCGCGCGTGGTCGCGATCAGCACCGCGCGCGGTGCGCTGCGCGAGATCCAGACGCGGCCGTCGCTCTTCGGTGCCTGCGCCGGCAGCATGCCTTCGGCCATGCGCACGGTCTCGCCGGTCGGGTCGCGCAGGATCACCGCCTTGATCGCCGCGCCGGCCGGCGTGCCGAGCAGCGAGGTGGCTTCGTCGATGCCGGCGCGCAGGCCCTCGACGCTGAAGCGCGGCGCGTCGACCGCCGGGCTGAGCAGGTAGCGGTGCTCGAACAGGAAGCGGCCGGTCGCCTCGAATGCGCTGTTGTCGCCGTTGTGCACGGCATCGAACGCGCCGCTGGCGCGCAGCGCGGTGGCCAACGCGAGCGAAGCCTCGGTGCGCTGCGCCGGCGTGCCGCCCTCGATGCCGATCAGCACCAGCCGCGCCGCGATGCCGCCGCGCAGCTGGTCGAGCAGCACCGCCTGTTCGGCGCTCGGCGTCGACGGCAGGAACGCCGAGAGATCGGCGACGTAATGCGTGCGCAGCGTGATCGTCGCGCACGCGAGCAGCGCAATGAGCCACAGCGCGAGCGCGCGGCGGCGGGCGAATCCGGCGAGGCGCGCCAGCGTGCGCGGCATCGGCGGCTCAGCTCGCGCTGGCGGCTCGAGCGCCGGGCAATACCGGCTCGATCGTCATCACCGATCGATCACCGTCGGCCATCGCGACCGCGACCTCGCGCACCAGCGAGCGCTGGCCCGACACGCGCACCGAGATCACCAGCTCGCGCAGCCGCGGCTCGCGCGGCTTCAGCTCGAGCAGCCAGCGCTCGGCGTTGCCGCTGACGCTGGCGTCGAAGTGGCGCTCGATCGCGTCGCGGTTGCCGGTCAGCGTGCCGCGGATCGCCTCCATGATGATCGCGGCCTCGGGCACCGAATCGAGCGGCACGGTGCGGCTGCGCGAGCCCTGGCTCATCGTCACGTTGTTGCCGGCCACAGTGATGCGCTCGCGCCGGGGCTCGAGCGTCTCGCGCACGAAGGTGTCGGGTGCTTCGAAGCGCAGCCGCCCCGACGACTGCAGCGTGCGCTCGAGCATCGCGACGCTGCGCTTCTCGACGAACGTGGCCTCGCCGGCCTTGACCTGCGCGAGCATCTGCATCAGCGCGACCAGATCGAGCGCGGCCTGCGCGCGCGCCGGCCGCACCAACGTGGCGCCGATGGCGACGCCGAGCGCGCCGGCGGCAAGCGCGAGTGCGCGGCGGCGCTCAGCGCGGGGCAGCGGGATCGGCAGCGGCATCGTCGGCCCAGAAGTCGAAGAAGTTGAACCAGTTGTACGGCGTCTCGCGGCACAGCGTTTCGAGCAGCGCCACGTAGCGCTGCAGCGCTGCGCGCACGCGCTCGTCGGTGCTCTGGCCGTCGTCGGCTCCCTGCGGGCGGAAATCGGCGAGCTCGACGAAATGCAGGCGGTAGCGATTGCCGCCATCGTAGAGCCCGGCCATGAAGATGACCTGGCGCCGCAACATGGCCGCGAGCCGGAACGGGCCATCCGAGAAGCGCGCCGGCTGGCCGAGGAAATCGATGCGCAGCGCGCGCGAGCGCTCGTGGCTGGCCGGCAGCGTGCGGTCGGCGAGCAGGCCGGCGACGCCGCCGTCGTCGAGCCAGCGTTGCAGCGCGAGCATCGCGCCGGGCCGACCGAGCGCGATCGTGTGCAGCCGCGCGTGCGGCGCGATCGCGGCGAGCGTGGCGTTGATCAGGCGTGCGTTGTCCTCGTACATCAGCATCGCGAGGCGCGCGCCGCGGCCGCGCGCGCTCGCACACAGCGCCTCGAAGCTGCCGAGGTGCGCGCCGACCAGCAGCACGCCGTCGCCGCGGTCGAGCGACGCGTGCAGCGCCGGGGTGCCGGTGTAGCGCACGTCGAAGGCGTCGACGCGGTCCTGCAGGAAGTAGACGCGGTCGAGGATGGTCGCGGCGAAGCGGTGGATGTGGCGGTACGCATCGAGCCAGCCGACCGGCCGGCCGAGCACGCGCACGAGGTAGTTCAGCGAGGCGCGCCGCGCCTTGCCGTGGGCGAGCAGGAAGTACAGCGCGATCGGGTGCAGCACCAGCCGCGCGACCGGGCGGCCCGCGCCGATGGCGATCCAGCGCATCAGGCGCAGCGCCCAGCGATTGCTGCGCTCGCGTTCGGCGCTCCAGCCGCC
>DATMIN010000065.1:0-13394 GCA_035554275.1 Burkholderiaceae bacterium | reverse complement strand
CCGGCGTCGAACGACAGCCGATGCAGGTTGTGCGTCAGCGGCGGCCACGCGCGCTGCAGCGCCTCGGCCAGCTCGGGCACCGGCGAGACGCGGTGCGCGGTGGCCATGTCATCGCGGGTCAGCGGATGGCGCTCGATCGAGATGAACGTGAGGCGCTCGCAGCGCTGCGGGTCGTCGCGCCACGCCTGCCACGTCGCGAGGAAGTTGTTGCCGAGGCCGAAGCCGGTCTCGAGCACGACGAAGCGCTCGCGGCCCTGCCAGCGCGCCGGCAGCTCGTTGCCGCCGAGGAAGACGTGGCGCGCCTGCGTGAACGCGCCGGCGCGCGGGTGGTAGATGTCGCCGTAGCGCGGCGAGCGCGGCGTGCCGTCGGCGTCGAACGCGAGCTCGGCCGGCTCGATCGGCTCGGCGTTCACGGCCGCGCCGCCGCGCGCGCGGCGAGCCACGCGAGCACGCGGTCGCGCGCATCGGTCAGGCCGCGGTACTCGAGCACGGCCGGGCTCATGCTCGCGAGTGCGTCGTGCACCTGGCGCGCGCGCTCGCTCGAGTCGATCGCGTCGGCGAGCGGGCGGCTCTCGACGCGGATCGTGAACACCGCCTGGCCGAGCGCCGGCATCGGGATGAAGGTCTGGTGCTCGGTGCGGAAGTGCGCGTGCGCGGCGAGCTCGGCCGCGCTGGCGTGCGCGGGCCAGCCGGTGGGGGGCGTGTGCTGCGGGTGCTGTGCGAGCCGCGCGTCGTTGCTGATGGTCCAGACGAATCGCTCCCAGCGGTCGGTGCCGGTGACGAGCCGCGCGAGGCCGTCGCCGGCGGCGAGCAGCAGCGCGTTGTCGGCGACCGGCGCGTGGACCTCGGCGAAGTGGCGGCCGACCTTCTCGGCCGGCGCCCAGCGCGACGGCAGGCACACCGCGAGCCACGGGATGCGCGCGGTCGTGCCGTCGATCACCGCGAAGTCTTCGGCGAGCGCGAGGCACAGCAGGCCAGTGAGGCGCTGCGCGGGCGGCAGCGCGTGCAGCACCGTGCCGATCTCGCGTGGGCCGTTGCCACGAACCTCGCAGCCGTGCACCGACCAGCCGAGCCGCCGTGCATCGAATGCGTCAGCGCCATCCCAGCGGAAGGCATCGGGCACGTCGTGCAACGCCTGATGCATCAACGCGCGCAAGGCCGGGACCGCGTCGAAGCCGTCGACGGCCACCAGCGCGTCGTCGGGACGATCGCGCAGCACCTCGAGCTTCTCGGCCAGCGCCCGGTCGCCGGCTCCACTCGCGGTCAGCGGCGCCGCACCCGGCGCCAGCCGCCGCAGCCCGGGCTGCATCCGGAACGGCGCGCTGACGGCGGCGAAGTCGAACGGCATGGCGGATGATGACAACAAAAGAGAAGGGCGCCCGAAGGCGCCCGCTGTCCGACGGCGCGCAGCGCCTACACGCGTTTACGGTACTCGTGCGTGCGCGTGTCGATCTCGACCTTGTCGCCGGTCTGCACGAACAGCGGCACGGCGATCTCGAAGCCGGTCGCGATCTTGGCCTTCTTCAGAACCTTGCCCGAGGTGTCGCCCTTGACGGCCGGCTCGGTGTCGGTGATCTCGCGCACCAGGCTGGTCGGCAGTTCGACCGAGATCGCCTTGCCGTCGTAGAACACCACCTCGACCGGCATCGCGTCCTCGAGGTACTGGATCGCGTCGCCCATGTTCTCGGACTCGACCTCGAACTGGTTGTACTCGGCGTCCATGAACGCGTACATCGGGTCGGCGAAGTAGGAGTAGGTGCACTCCTTCTTGTCGAGGATGACCTGGTCCATCTTGTCGTCGGCCTTGAAGACGACTTCGGTGCCCGAGTTGCTCAAGAGGCTCTTGAGTTTCAGGCGCACGGTGGCCGAGTTGCGGCCACCGCGGCTGTATTCGGTGCGCAGCACGACCATCGGGTCCTTGCCTTGCATGATGACGTTGCCGGCGCGAATTTCCTGTGCGATCTTCATGGTGTATCCGTGTGGGGTTGGCGCTGTTGTTTCAGCACTGCGCGCGGTTCGGGCCAGGAGGGCCGGCAGCGCGGACAGCCTTCGATTTTAGCGTGTCCCGGCGGCGAAGCGGTACAGCTGGGTTGTGAGGTCGTCTTGGGCCCACAGCGCGGTGCGCCATTGCATGCAATGCGCGCGCCACGCGGCCGGCTCCGGCCACGCGTCGACCGCGGGCAGCGGCCCGGCGCGGGGCGCGCCGTTCCAGGCGCGCCACAGGCGGCGCACCGCGGCGGGCAGCGGCGCCTCGGCGCTGGCGAGGAAGCGGTCGAGAAACGCCTCGAGCTTGGCGAGGTGCGCGCCGTCGTGCTGCGGGTAGAGCTGCCACAGGAACGGCCGGCCGGCCCACTGCGCGCGCACGAACGAGTCCTCGCCGCGGACGATGTTGAGGTCGGCGGCCCACAGCAGGTGATCGAAATCGCGCTGCGTGAGCCGCGGCAGTGCCTGCGCGGCGGATCGGGACGGGCCGGTCACGCCGGCGGCCACGAGCAGGCGCGTCGGCGCCGCGGCGAGGCGCTCGGCCAGCGCGTCGACCGGCGCGCTGTCGTAGCAGAACAGGCTGACGACGCGCGCGCCCGGGGCCACCTCGATGCCGTTCGACGCCAGCCACGCCGGCGCGTCGAACGCCGCCTGGCGCGCCGCCAGATCGGGCTCGCGGATCAGCCCGCCGGTGCGCTCGGTGAAGCCGGGATAGAAGAACCACTTGCGCAACCCATCGGGTTGCGGCGAGGGCAGGCCGTGCGCGCGCTCGACATACGCTTCGGCGCTCAGGTACTCGAGGTTGATCCACACCGGCGCGGGCCGCGCCTGCGCCATGCGCCGCACGAACGCCGCGGGCAGCGCGCAGCCGAAGGCCTCGATCACCACCGCGCCCGGTTCGAGCGCGGCCTCGGCCGCCTCGGCGCCGGCCCAGTCGCGCAGCTCGACGCCCGCGGCGCCGCGCGGCGCCATCCAGCGCAGCGCCGACGCGTCGTCGATCCACAGGCGCACGTGCTCGCCGCGCGCCGCGAGATCGGCGGCGAGGCGCCAGCACACGCCGATGTCGCCGAGGTTGTCGACGACGCGGCAGAACACATCCCAGGGCATCGGGCGATTATTCCGGAGCGCCTCGCCGGCGCGGGCCGCGCGGCACAATTCCTCTCGATGACCGACGAGGAACCGACCACCACCCACGCGCCGCCGCCGACCAACGACGCGCGCGCGCAGCTGCTCGCCGAAGTGGCCGCGCTGCCGAGCATGCCGGGCGTGTACCGCTACTTCGATGCGCAGGATCGCGTGCTCTACGTCGGCAAGGCGCGCGACCTGAAGAAGCGCGTCTCGAGCTACTTCCAAAAACGCCACAGCGACCCGCGCATCCAGCACATGGTCGGCCGCATCGCGCGGCTCGAGACCACCGTCGTGCGCTCCGAGGCCGAGGCGCTGCTGCTCGAGAACAACCTGATCAAGTCGCTCGCGCCGCGCTACAACATCCGCTTCGTCGACGACAAGAGCTACCCGTACCTGAAGCTCGTCGCCGGCGAGTTCCCGCGCGTCGCGTATTACCGCGGCGCGATCGACCGCAAGCACCGCTACTTCGGGCCGTTCCCGAGCGCGTGGGCGGTCAAGGAATCGATCCAGGTGATCCAGAAGGTGTTCCGCCTGCGCACCTGCGAAGACACCGTGTTCGCGAACCGCACGCGGCCGTGCCTGCTGTACCAGATCAAGCGCTGCACGGGGCCGTGCGTCGGCCTGATCGCGGCCGGCGACTACGCGAAAGATGTCGAGCACGCCGAGCGCTTCCTGCAGGGCGAGCAGCAGGCGCTGATGGACGACCTGCAGGCGCAGATGCTCGCGCACGCGCAGGCGCAGCGTTTCGAGCAGGCCGCCGAGGTGCGCAACCAGATCGGCGCGCTGTCGCGCGTGCTGCACCAGCAGGCGGTCGAGGACAACACCGGCGTCGCGACGAAGGACGCCGACATCCTCGCCGTCAAGGTCGAGGGCGGGCGCGCGTGCGTCAACCTTGCGATGGTGCGCGGCGGCCGGCACCTCGGCGACCGACCGTACTTTCCGAAGCATGTCGACGAGGTGTTCGAGCTGGCGCCGGAAGACGCCACCGCCGAGGCAGCCGAGCCGGCCGCGGCGGAATCGTCGGTCGAGGTGCGTGTGCTCGAGGCCTTCATCGCGCAGCACTACCTCGACAGCAGCGTGCCGCCGCTGCTGGTGCTCAGCCACGCGGTCGACAAGGCGCTGATCGACGCGCTCGCGCTGGCCAGCGGCGTCAAGGTCACCGCGCAGCACCAGCCGCGCGAGCCGCGCCGCGCGTGGCTCGACATGTGCATCAAGGGCGCGCAGCTCAAGCTCGCGCAGCTGCTCGCGGAAGAGGGCTCGCAGCAGGCGCGCACGCGCGCGCTGGTCGAGGCGCTCGACCTCGCGGTCGACAACATGGACACGTTCCGCATCGAGTGTTTCGACATCAGCCACACCGCCGGTGAATCCACGCAGGCATCGTGCGTCGTCTTCGAGGGCCACAAGATGCAGAACGCGCAGTACCGCCGCTACAACATCGACGGCATCACCGGCGGCGACGACTACGCCGCGATGCGCCAGGTGCTGACGCGCCGCTACGCGAAGCTGGCCGAGGCCGCCGCGCGCGCCGAGGCACGGCTGCCCGACCTGGTGCTCGTCGACGGCGGCCGCGGCCAGGTGAGCGTGGCGCGCGAGGTGTTCGAGGAGCTCGGCATCGACCTCGGCCGCATCGTCGGCGTCGAGAAGGGCGAGGGCCGCAAGGTCGGCCTCGAGGAGCTGGTGTTCGCCGATGGCCGCGCGAAGGTGTCGCTCGGCCGCGAATCGGCGGCGCTGATGCTGGTGGCGCAGATCCGCGACGAGGCGCACCGCTTCGCGATCACCGGCATGCGCGCGCGCCGCGCCAGCGTGCGCACCGGCGGCAGCCGCCTCGAAGACATCGCCGGCGTCGGCCCGAAGAAGCGCGCGAAACTGCTGCAGCGCTTCGGCGGCGTGCGCGGCGTGGGCAACGCGAGCGTCGACGATCTCTGCACCGTCGACGGCATCTCGAAAGAACTGGCCGAGGAGATCTACCGTGTCCTTCATTGACCGCTTCGCGCGTGCCGGCGGCGCGCTGCT
Source organism: Burkholderiaceae bacterium (assembly GCA_035554275.1). Classification (GTDB taxonomy): domain Bacteria; phylum Pseudomonadota; class Gammaproteobacteria; order Burkholderiales; family Burkholderiaceae_C; genus LMDS01. The sequence goes on along the minus strand of DATMIN010000065.1, from coordinate 8,270 downwards.
GGCGCTGCTCGCCGGCTGCTCGTCATCGTCGTCGCCCTCGTCGGCGCCGGCGGAAGACGTGGCACCGGTCACGCTCGCCGCCGCGGCCGCTGCGCCGCGCGTGCGCCTGCCCGCGGCGGGCCCGGCGCGCAGCTGGGCCGAGTTCCGCGTGCAGGCGGCGCAGCGGCTGGTCGCGGCCAACCCCGAGACCACGTACACGGGCCCGGTGGTCGAGCCGCTGCTCGGCATCCCGGTGCTCGAGGTCGAGCTGAACGCCGACGGCAGCGTGCGCAAAATCGTGTTCCTGCGCCACGCGCAGGAGGCGAAGGACACCTCGCAGCTCGCCGCCGACGCGGTGCGCCGCGCCGCGCCGTTCGGCGACGTGTCGCGGCTGCCGAAGCCGTGGCGCTACACCGAGACCTTCCTGTTCAACCACGAGCGCAAGTTCAAGCCGCGCACGCTCGATCAGTGAGGTTGCAGCCCTTCGGCGCCGCGGCGCGGGCGCTCCGGTCACAATCGTGCGATGTTCTTCAACCTGCCGACGCTGCTGACCTGGGCCCGCATCGTCGCGATCCCGCTGATCGTCGGCGTGTTCCACCTGCCGCTCGCGCAGGCCGACCGCGACCTGATCGCGACCGTGCTGTTCATCGTCGTCGCGCTGACCGACTGGGCCGACGGCTACCTCGCGCGCCGGCTGAAGATGACCTCGTCGTTCGGCGCGTTCCTCGACCCGGTGGCCGACAAGTTCCTCGTCTGCGCGGCGCTGCTCGTGCTGGTCGAGCTTGACCGGGTGCAGACGCTGGTCGCGCTGATCATCATCGGGCGCGAAATCGCGATCTCGGCGCTGCGCGAGTGGATGGCGCAGATCGGCGCGTCGCGCAGCGTCGCGGTCCACATGATCGGCAAGGCGAAGACCGTCGTGCAGATGGTCGCGATCCCGTTCCTGCTGTTCCACGGCACGCTGTTCGGCGTGATCGACACGCAGTGGTGGGGCACGTGGCTGATCTACGCGTCGGCGGTGCTGACGATCTGGTCGATGGTGTATTACCTTCAGAAAGCGCTGCCCGAGATCCGCGCAAAAGCGCGCTGACGATGACGCCGCCCGCCGCATGACGGCCGTTCTCGCCGACAACCGCCGCGCCGTGATCCGCGCGATGCCGTGGGTCTTCGTGATGATCTGGAGCACCGGCTTCATCGTTGCGCGCTTCGGCATGCCGCATGCGCCGCCGCTCACGTTCCTCGCGATGCGCTTCGCGCTCTCGCTCGCGTGCTTCGCGGTATGGATGCAGCTCGCCCGCATCGCGTGGCCGCGCGAGCGCGTGCAATGGCTGCACCTCGCCGTCGTCGGCGTGCTTGTCCAGGCCGGCTACCTCGGCGGCGTGTGGGCCGCCGTGAAGCACGGCGTGGGCGCCGGCACGATCGCTCTGGTGGTCGGGCTGCAGCCGGTGCTGACGGCGCTGTGGATGAGCGGCCGCGGCGCCGGGAACGACGACGGCGGCACGCGCGGCGTGTCGGCGCGCCAATGGATCGGCCTCGTGCTCGGCCTGGCCGGACTCACGCTCGTCGTGTGGCACAAGCTCGGCGGCGCCGAGCTCACGCACGGCAACCTCGCGCTGGCGCTGCTCGCGCTGCTGAGCATCACGGTGGGCACGCTGTACCAGAAGCATTACGTCGCGCCGTGCGACGTGCGTGCCGCAAGCGCGGTGCAGCTGCTCGCCGCGCTCGCGGTGAGCCTGCCGTTCGCGCTGCTTGAGACCGGGCCGGTCGTGTGGCACGCACAGATGATCGGCGCGCTCGCGTGGTCGGTGCTGGTGCTGACGCTCGGCGGCAGCTCGTTGCTGTACCTGCTGATCCAGCGCGGCGCCGCGACCGAGGTGACGAGCCTGATGTACCTCGTGCCGCCGTGCACCGCGGCGCTGGCGTGGCTGCTGTTCGGCGAGGACTTCACGTGGAGCATGGGCCTGGGCATGCTGCTCACCGGCGCCGGTGTCGCACTGGTCACGCAGCGCAGCCCACGCGTCGAGCGCGCATCCTGACACGTGCTCCCGCGCACGCGCGCGACCGGGATGTGCGCCGCACGCAGCGCTTCCTGTCAAGCGAGAAGTGCGCAACGCCCCGTGAATGAGGGCGGTGTGATTGCGAATAGAATCCGCTTCCGCGCTTGACAGTGGGTGAGGCCGCGGCTGTAATCGTTTCGAGCAGCCCCGGCGTCACTCAGGCTCGCCCGAACACCCACCCGAATGCAATGTGAGATACCTTTAGAGGGGGACCACCCGTGAACAAGTCCGAGTTGATCGAGCACATCGCCAAGCAGGCCGACATCTCCAAGGCTGCAGCGACGCGCGCCCTGGAGGCCGTGATCGGCGGTGTGAAGACAACGCTGAAGAAGAACAACACCGTCTCCCTCGTGGGCTTCGGCACGTTCAGCGTCGGCAAGCGCGCCGCGCGCAGCGGGCGCAACCCGCGCACCGGCGCGGCGATCAAGATCAAGGCCGCGAAGGTGCCGAAGTTCCGCCCCGGCAAGGCACTGAAGGACGCGGTCAACTGAGCCGCGCGCGGCGTTCGCGCACACGCACCGCGGGTGCTTAGCTCAGCGGTAGAGCGGCTGCCTTACAAGCAGTAGGTCGGGGGTTCGACCCCCTCAGCACCCACCATCACCTGCGATTCGGCGCGCCCTTGACGGGCCCGCTTCGCGGCGCACGCCTCGGCTAGAATCGCAGCCGCCCCACAGCCCAAGGCGAACCTCGGTTCGCCTTTGTCGCATCTGGGGTCCGTTGGTTGACAGAGGCAACTCGATGTTCGATTTCTTCCGCAAGCACACCTGGCTGCTCCAGGTCGTCCTCGGGTTCGTGGTGCTCGCCTTCGTCGGCGGCGGTGTCTACCAGGGCTACGGCAGCTTCATGCGCGACGAGGGCACGACCGTCGCGAAGGTCGACGGCCGCAAGATCACGCGCACCGAGTGGGAGGCCGCGCAGCGCGAGCAGATCGAGCGCATCCGGCGCCAGATGCCCACCGTCGACCCGAAGCTGTTCGACACGCCCGACATGAAGCGCCAGTCGCTCGAGGCGGTGGTGCGCGAGCGCGTGATGCTGGTGGCGGCCGAGAAGGAGCACCTGACGACGTCCGACGCGCGGCTGCAGCGCCTGTTCCTCAGCGACCCGCAGTTCGCCGCGCTGCGCAACCCCGACGGCAGCCTCAACAAGGATGCGATCGCGTCGCAGGGCATGTCGTCGGAGATGTTCGCGCAGCGGCTGCGCCAGGATCTCTCGCTGCGCCAGGTGCTGAGCGGCATCGCCGGCACCGTGGTCGTGCCGCTGGCCTCGACCAGCAGCGCGCTCGATGCGATGTACCAGCAGCGCGAGGTGCAGGTGCAGACCTTCGCCGCGAAGGAGCAGGTCGCGAGCGTCGCGCCGAGCGACGCCGACATCGACAAGTACTACAAGGACCCGGCCCACGCCGCGCAGTTCATGGCGCCCGAAGTCGCGGCGATCGAGTACGTGGTGCTCGACCTCGACGCGCTGAAGAAGGGCATCAGCGTCTCCGACAAGGAGTTACGCGACTACTACGCCGCGAACCAGAAGCGCTACACCGTGCCCGAAGAGCGGCGCGCCAGCCACATCCTGGTCAAGGTCGACGCCGGCGCCTCGGCGGCCGAGCGCGCCAAGGCGAAGACGAAGGCCGAGGCGCTGCTCGCCGAGGTGACGAAGAACCCGGCCGGGTTCGCCGACGTGGCGCGCAAGAACTCCGACGACCCGGGCTCGGCCGAGAAGGGCGGCGACCTCGACTTCTTTGGCCGCGGCGGCCTCGCCGCCAAGCCGCTCGAAGACGCTGCGTTCGCGCTCAAGCCCGAGCAGATCGGCCCGCTCGTCGAGAGCGAGTTCGGCTACCACGTCGTCAAGCTCACCGCGCTGCGCGGCGGCGACACGCGCCCGTTCGAAGCGGTCAAGGCCGAGCTCGAGAGCGAGATCAAGAACCAGCTCGCGACCAAGCGCTTCTCGGAAGCGGCGGTCGAGTTCACCAACCTCGCCTACGAGCAGCCCGAAAGCCTGAAGCCGATCGTCGACAAGCTCAAGCTCGAGCTGCGCAGCGCGCCGACCGTCACGCGCACGCCGGCGCCCGACGCGGCCGGGCCGCTGGCGAACCCCAAGTTCCTCGACGCGCTGTTCGGCACCGACGCAATCCGCAACAAGCGCAACACCGAGGCGGTCGAGACCGCCCCGAGCACGATGGTCTCGGGCCGCATCGTCAAGTACGAGCCGGCACACCAGCGCCCGCTCGCCGAGGTCAAGGCCACGGTGCGCGAGCGGCTCGTCGCGGTGCAGGCCGCCGCGCTCGCGCGCAAGGCCGGCGAGGCGCGCCTCGCCGAACTGCGCGCGACGCCGGCGACGGCGATGACGCAGCCGGCGGTCACGCTGTCGCGGGCCGCGCCACGTGATCTGCCGCCGGCCGTCGTCGACGCGGTGCTGAAGGCGCCGGCCGCGACGCTGCCGGCGTTCGTCGGCGTCGATCTCGGCGACCAGGGCTACGCGGTCGCGAAGATCACCAAGGTGCTCGGCCGCGACCCGCTCGCCGCCGACACCGCGCGCGCGCAGACGCAGTTCGCGCAGGCCTGGGCCGATGCCGAATCGCAGGCCTACTACGAGGCCTTGAAGGCGCGCTACAAGGTCGAGATCCGCGCAGGTGCACTGCCCGCCGAGTCGACCGCGGCGACGGCCGCCAGCGCGGCCTCGAAGTAGCGCATGCAGCGGGCCGCGAACGCCGGTCCGCTATACTCTTGCCCTCTGCGGTGGCTGTAGCTCAGTTGGTAGAGTCCAGGATTGTGATTCCTGTTGTCGTGGGTTCGAGCCCCATCAGCCACCCCATCGATGCTCTGTGTGTACGCGGCCCTTCGGGGCCGTTCTTCATGGTCAGGTCGGCGGCGGCTCACGTCCGGGCCTCAGCGCCAGCGCGACACGTCGCGCACGATCACGCGGCAGCTGATGCCGTGCGGCGCGATCTCGCGCCACTCAACGCTGCCGCCGAGCTGCTTGACGCGCTTGCGCACGCCGCCCAGGCCGAGGCCGTGCGACCAGGCGCGCGGGTTCATGCCGACACCGTCGTCGGTGATCGTCAGCTCGAGGCGGCCGGCCTCGAGGCGGAAGTCGATGTCCAGGCGCTGCGCGCGCGAGTGCGAGATGACGTTGCTGACGAGTTCGCGCAGGATCCGCGTCAGCGCCGACCAGTGCACGACGGTGAGCGCGATGTCGTCGTCGAACACGAAGGTCCACTGCAGCTCGACGTGCGCCGCGGTCAGCCGGTGCGACAGGTCGGCCTTCCACTCGGCGACGGCGTGCGAGAGCCGGTGGTTCGAGGCGGCCAGCCCGCGCGTCAGCGTCTTCAGATCCTGCAGCGTGTGGCGCAGATAGTCTTCCATCTCGGGCGACTGGGCCTTGTACATCAGCGTCAGCAGGCGCGCGCCGATGTCGTCGTGCAGGTCTTGCGCGAGGCGCATGCGCTCCTCGCTGCGGCCCTGCTCGACGGCCTGGTCGAAGCGCACCGCGCGGCGCAGCTGCTCGACCACGCGATCGGCCAGCCGCGCGTCTTCCGAGGTGAAGAGGCGCCGGCCGCGCTGTGCGAAGCGGATCAGCAGCGCCGCCGCCGCCGCACCCTCGCCGGCCAGCGCCGGCACCGGCACCAGCATGCCCGAGCCGTCGCCGGCGACGTGGGTGCGCTCGCTGCGCCGCTCGACGACGTCGACCTCGAGCGGCTCGAACAGGTCGCCGAGCAGCTGCGACAGCAGCGCCGGCGTGCGCTCGGGCTGCGCCTCGACCTGGTGCGCGATCCGGTAGAGCTGCTCGAACATGCGCTCGGTGGTCAGCATGCTGCTGCCGAGCAGCTGGCTGAGCACCCACTGGCGCACGCCCGAGTAGACCGCGAGCGAGACGAACAGCGACAGCGTCAGCGAGGCGAACTGGCCGAGCGCGAACACCGAGACGAACAGCAGGTCGAGCGAGGTCGCGACGGTGCTGATCGCGGCGAGCAACGAGAACTCGCGCATGAAGCTCTGCGACTTCGCCAGGAACGGCACGAGCAGCAGCAGCGAGCCGAGGAACAGGTACCAGATCAGCGAGCCGGTGTCGGCCACGTCGTACGGCACGCCGGGCAGCCGGTCGGCGGCGGCGAGCGCGACGCTGAGCAGCGCCCAGGTCGCGATCGTGACGATGCCGAAGCGGCGCAGCATGAACGCGAACGGGTGCGGCTCGATCCGGTACGACCAGCTCAGCAGCGCGATCGCGGTGAGGCCGAGGCCGAACACCGTCGACTGGATCCACCACCACGCGAGCGCGACCGCGCCGGCCGCGATGCCGCCGGCCAGCCCGAGCGCGACCAGCCATCCGGCCAGCGCGATCCCCAGCGCACCGGGCAGGCGGCGCGGGTGCCGGCAGGCCGCGTTGACCATCGTCGCGGCGGTGAACAGGTCGAACGCGGCGCGCAGCGGCAGCTCGGCCCGCGCGAGCAGCGGCGGCAGGCCGAAGTCGAGCGTGCTTTCCACGGCGATCAGCAGCAGGTTGCCGCACTGGAACAACGCCATCAGCGCGTAGGCGAGATGGCGACTGCTCGGCTGCGACAGCAGCACCACGCTCGCCCCGAGGTACAGCGCGAGCGCGAACAGCACCAGCACCCAGAATTGCACCGGCAGCGCCGCCAGGCCGCGCGGGTGGGTGCGCACCTCGGCCGTGCGGCCGTCGGCGAAGCTCAGGCGCACGCGGTCTTGCGCGAGCACCGCGGCGACGCGGTCGTGCAGCTCGAGCTGGCGCGCGCGCTCGGCGTCGTCGATCACCCAGCGCGGCGAGCGGCGCAGCGCGCGCGCGTCGGCGAGCGACACGCTCGCGCCGCCGGCGCTCGCGCCGAGCAGCACCGTGCCGACGTGCGGGCGCAGCGCCGGGTCGGCGCTGCCGGTCAGCTCGAGGCGGCCCTGCGCGTCGAGGCGCCAATGGGCGTCGGGGTGCGGCGCGAGCACGATCGCGCGCGTCAGTGCGAACAGGCCGAGGCAGCCGAGCAGCGCCGCGACCACCAGCAGCCGCAGCCGCCAGCCGATCCACGCCGCCCCGGCGCGGCCCTGCCCGGCGGCCGGCCCGAGGTCGAGGCTCGAATCGCCGAGTTGGCTGGTGGGTGGGGGCGGGGCGGCCGGGCGGCGCGACCACCAGAGCGGGCGGGGTGCCGGCCGGCGTACTGCCTGTGAACTCGCTGGGGACGCCACCGCGGGCCTTCAGCGGCGAACTACACCAGCCCCTGCTTGCTCGCCAGCACCGCGGCCTCGGCGCGGCTCGAGACGTTGAGCTTCTTGTAGATCGACTTGATGTGGTCGTTGACGGTGAACCACTTGATGCCCATCAGGTTCGCGATCTCCTTGATCGTGAAGCCCTTGCTCAGGTACGTGAGCACCTCGCTCTCGCGCGGCGTCAGGCGCTCGTGGTCGGGCGGCGCGCCGCGCCCCATCGGCACCGGGCGGCTGCTGAGGAAGCCGGCCGCGAGCGGCGCCGGCACCGGCGCACCCGCGGCGCTACCCGCCGGGCCGTGGCGAAAGTGGGTGAGCAGGCGCCGCGCGATCGCGGGCGAGAGCGGCGGCTGGCCGCGCACGATCTTCTGCAGCTCTTCGACCAGCACCTCGAAGCGGTCTTCCTTCAGCAGGTAGCCGTCGGCGCCGCACTGCAGCGCGGGGAACAGGTGGTCGTCGTCGGAGTAGAGCGTGGTGACGATCTTGGTGGCCGGGTACGCGCCGAGCTCGGCGAGCAGCTCCATGCCGTTGCCGTCGGGCAGCTCGAGGTCGACGAGGATCAGCTTGTACGGATCGACCGGCTCGGCTTCGCCGAGCGGGCCGATCTGGCGCCGCGCGGTCTCGAGGTCGCCGGCGTCGCTGATCACCAGCGCGTCGCTGAAACTCTCGCGCACGACCCGCGCGAGGAAGCTTCGCGCGACCGGGTTGTCCTCGACGATGAGTACCTTGACTGGCATCCCCTGCGCCCCTCTTTTATTGAGGACGATGGTAGCGCAACCGATGGCCTTCCCCGAGGGGGCCCCCGGGGTCAGGGGTTCGTCATCACCAGCTTGCCGCGCACCTGGCGGCTCGCCATCACCTCGAAGGCCTGCAGCAGCTCGGGCATCGGCAGGCGCCGGTCGATCACCGGCTTGACCTTGCCTTGCGCATACCAGCTGGCAAGCTCGGCCAGCGCTTTGGCGTTGGCCTTCGGCTCGCGGCGCGCGAACTCGCCCCAGAACACGCCGACGATGGCCGCGCCCTTCAGCAGCGC
>DATMIN010000064.1:0-5709 GCA_035554275.1 Burkholderiaceae bacterium | reverse complement strand
CGCCTGGGCGCTGGGCTTCGGTGGGTTCGCAGTCGTGTTGCTGCTCGCCGGCGCGCTCTGGCGCCGCGGGCGCTGGCCGGCATGGGCGCTGGCGCTCATCTGCACGCTGCTGGTCCCCTGGCCGCCGATGGCGCTGGTGTTTACAGACGCGCTGCCGACGAGCTTTCATCGCTCGCCGTCGCACTTCGACGCGGCATCGATCGAACGCGGGCTGGTGTTGTACGAGACGCACTGCGCGTCGTGCCATGGCAGCGACGGGCGCGGCGAAGGACCCGCCGCCGCCCAGCTGCCGGTCTGGCCGCCGACGCTGTCGGCCGGCCTGCTGTGGAAGCGCGCCGAGGGTGAGCTGCTGTGGCGCGTGCTGCACGGCGTGACGAGCCGTGCCGGCACCGTCACGATGCCCGGTTTCGCCGGCACGCTGAACGAGGCCGACGTGTGGGCACTGCTCGACGGCATGAAGGCCTTGTCCGCCGGCGACAGCGTGCGGCGCGAAGCGAGCTGGCCGTGGCCGGTGCAGGCGCCCGACGTCGGCGTCGCCTGCGCCGACCTGGCGCCACGCCGGCTTGCGCAGTGGCGCGGGCAGCGCGTGCGCATCGTCGCTGCCGACGCCTCGGCATCCGCCCCACGCGACGACCCGCGCGTCGTGACCGTGGTGCTGCGGCGCGAGCGCAGCGATACGCCCGTCGACTGCGGCGTTTCGGGCATCGACGCCTGGCGTGCCTACGCCAGCGTGGCCGGCGTGCCGGAGCGCGCGCTCGCCGGCATGCAGTTCATCGTCGACCGGGAGGGCTGGCTCCGCGCCCTCGGCCGAGCGGGCCAGTCCGAATGGTCCGAGGACAGCCTGTTGTGTCGTTCCGAAACACGGCCGAGCGCCAGCGCACGCACCGAACCCGACGGCCTGGGCGCGTTGATCGCCCGCATGGACGCCGACCCGGTGCGCATCGATCGCCTCGGGCTGGCGCATGCGCGCTAGCACCATGCGCTGTCCGCATGACCTTACCCGTTAATATCAGTTCCATGTCCGAGCAGCTCGGCTCACAGTGCCACCTGTTCCGCAGCGGTGGCCTGCGGTCGGAGCTTGCATGAGTGCTGTACATCCCCTGCCCTTCACGACCCGCTCGGGCCTGAGCCTGAACCCCCGCCCGCAACGCAAGGACTGGTTCGACGAACCGGTCGCCGAGCGCAGCATCACCGCCGAGCGCCGGCACCGCCAGGAGCGGCTCGCCGGCGCGTTCCGCCTGTTCGCACGCTACGGCTTCGACCAGGGACTGGCCGGCCACATCACCGCGCGCGACCCGGAGCTGCACGACCACTTCTGGGTCAACCCGTTCGGCCTGCACTTCTCGCGCATCCGCGTCTGCGACCTGCTGCTGGTCAACTCGCACGGCGAGATCGCGATCGGCGAGGGGCCGCTGAACCGCGCCGCATTCGCGATCCATGCCGCGATCCACGAGGCGCGGCCCGAGGTCGTCTCGGCCGCGCACACGCATTCGCTGTACGGCAAGGCCTGGTCGACGCTCGGCCGCAAGCTGGACCCGCTGACGCAGGACGCCTGCGCGTTCTACCAAGACCACGGCCTGTTCGAGGACTTCGGCGGCGTGGTCTACGAGACCCGCGAAGGCGCGCAGATCGCACAGGCGCTCGGCGCACAGAAAGGCGTGATCCTGAAGAACCACGGCATCCTCACCGCCGGGCCGTCGGTCGAAGCCGCCGCGTGGTGGTACATCGCGCTCGACAACGCCTGCCACGTGCAGCTGCTCGCCGAAGCAGCGGGCACGCCGACGCCGATTCCGCACGAGCAGGCCGCGCTGACGCATTCACAGATCAGCAGCCCGAGCGGCGCGGCGCGTTCCTTCGACGCGCTGTGGCAAGGGCTGGTCGCGGCCGAACCGGAGTTGCTGACATGAGCGGCGCCTTCCATCCGAGTCGCCGCCAGTGGCTGCTCGGCACTGCGGCCGTGCTCGGCGTCGGCAGCGGCGTGGCGCGCGCGCAAGCCCAGCTGCTGAAGGCCGGCGACCAGAAAGGCGGGCTGCGCGCGCTGCTCGAGGCGGCCAATGAACTGCAGGGCCCGAACTACGAGATCCAGTGGACCGAGTTCCCCGCGGCAGCGCCGCTGGCCGAGGCGTTGAATGCCGAGGCGGTCGACTTCGGCCCGATCGGCGACGCGCCGCTGATCTTCGCGCTCGCGTCCGGCGCGCGCGTCAAGGCCTTCGCAGTGAACCGCTCCGACCCGTACGGCACGGCGGTGCTGGTGCGACCCGACTCGCCGCTGAAGACCGCGGCCGACCTGAAGGGCAAGAGCATCGCGACCAATCGCGGCTCGATCGGCCACTACGTCGCGTTGAAGGCGCTCGCCTCGGCCGGCCTGAAGCCGGACGCGAACACCTTCCGCTTTCTGCCGCCGCCCGACGCCAAGCTCGCGCTGACGCAGGGCGCGGTCGACGCCTGGGCGACCTGGGAGCCGTACACCGCGATGGCCGAGACCGCCGGCCACGCACGCGTGCTCGTCAATGGCCGCGGCCTGTCGTCGGGCCTGGGCTTTCTCGCGGCGACCGACACGGCGCTGGCGAAGAAGCGCGCGCTGCTGCAGGACTTCGGCCAGCGCGTCGTTCGCGCCCAGCGCTGGGCGTACCAGCACGTGCCCGAGTTCTCGGCCGCGCTGGCGCGCGTGATCGGCATCGCGCCCGACGCGGCGCGGCTGCAGTTCGAACGGCGCGCGCAGCGCTGGATCGACGCCGACGCGCAAGTGCTGGCCGACCAGCAGCGCACCGCCGACTTCTACCTCGAGGCCGGGTTGCTGAAGCAGCGGCTCGACGTGAAGAGCACCTTCGACACCGCCTTCAAACTGGTCTGACCCTCGCCGCCATGGGTCGCGATCAGGTCGGGTTACTGGCAGCGACGCGCAGCGCAGCGTCGAAGCTCCGGTCCCACAGCGGCGCCACGTCGGCCGGGCCGTCGAGCACGCCGATCTTCGTGAAGGTGTCGGCCACGTCCTGATGGCCCTTGATCACCTGCGCGTCGACGGCACGCAGCGCATAGTCGTCGCTGCGGTTGTTGAAGAGTTCGATCAGGTCACCGACCGGCACGCGCGTCTCGGCCGACTGCGCGCGCGCACAGGCCAGATAGTTGAGATTCGCCCACGCATACGCCTTGCGCAGCCGCAGCAGGTAGTCGGTGATCGCGGCGTGGCGCAGCGGGTCGGCGATCGACTTCGGGTTCGCGTAGATCGGGAAGTTGCCCGACAGATAGCCCTTGCCGGTCTTGAGCACGCGCGCGCCGTAGCGGGTGCGCGCGAGCTGGCCGTTGTAGCCGTAGATCGCCCAGGCGTCGAGGTCGCCGCGGTCGAAGGCCGACAGGCCATCGGCCGGCGTCAGGTTGATGGCATTGATGTCCTGGAACGAGAGGCCCGCCTCGGCCAGCTGCCTCTGCAAGAAGTAGTGCGCCGTGGTGGCGCGCACATAGCCGACGCGCTTGCCCTTCAGGTCAGCGATCGTGCGAATGGCGGCGTCTTTGCGCGCCAACGTGACCTGGTTGTTCAGGTCTCGCGGACCACCGCGATGAAGCGCACGCTGGCCTTCTGGCGCGCAGCGAACACGCCGGGGATCTCGCTCCCCGAGCCGAGGTCGAGCGCGTCGCCGTTGATCGCCTCGATGTGCAGCACACCGTTGTTCAGCTCGCGCCAGTCGATCGTGTAGGGCGTGTCGGTGAGCTGCGCGGCGCCCAGCAGCGCGCGCCAGTTGCCCTTGTACGTGCCGATGCGCAGCGTGAGCTTGGACAGGTCGGTGGCCGCGCGCCCGACGATCGGCGCGCCCAGCAATGCCGTGCTGGCGCCGGCGAGCAGCACGCGGCGGCGGCCGGTGTCGGGAAGGGATGAGGGCATGGTATGGCTTGAGCGATGACGGGCCGTCAGCCTATCGCCGCAGCATGCGCAGCGGAAGTGTTCTTACCGTCTATTCATATGCACATCGCATATGCACAGCGCATGCGCAAGATGCCCCGAGACGATCGCTTCCGCAAGCGCGATATCCGCATATGCATCGTTGGTTTGCGCCGCCGCCGCGACGCCGCCGGCCGCGTACAGTGGGCCGATGCCCGCACCCGATCACCCCGCCGTCCTCGACCTGATCGGCAACACGCCGCTGGTGCCGGTCACGCGCTTCGACACCGGCCTATGCACGCTGCTGCTCAAGCTCGAATCGCAGAACCCCGGCGGCTCGATCAAGGACCGCATCGGTGTGGCGATGATCGAGGCCGCCGAGCGCGACGGCCGCCTGCGACCCGGCGGCACCGTCGTCGAGGCCACCGCCGGCAACACCGGCCTGGGCCTGGCGCTGGTGGCGCGCGCCAAGGGCTACCGCGTGGTGCTGGTGGTGCCCGACAAGATGTCGTCGGAAAAGGTGCTGCACCTGAAGGCGCTCGGCGCCGAGGTCCACGGCACGCGCAGCGACGTCGGCAAGGGCCACCCCGACTACTACCAGGATCTCGCCGCGCGCCTGGCGCGCGAGATTCCCGGCGCGTTCTTCGCCGACCAGTTCAACAACCCGGCGAACCCGCTCGCGCACGAGACCGGCACCGGCCCGGAGATCTGGGCCCAGACCGGCCACGATGTCGACGCGATCGTCGTCGGCGTCGGCTCGGCCGGCACGATCACCGGGCTGACGCGGTTCTTCCGCAAGGTGCAGCCGAAGCTCCGCTTCGTGCTCGCCGACCCGGCCGGCTCGATCCTGGCCGAGTACGTGCGCAGCGGCACCATCGGCGAGGCGGGCTCGTGGGCCGTCGAAGGCATCGGCGAGGATTTCGTGCCCGGCATCGCCGACCTGAGCGGCGTGACCAAGGCGTATTCGATCTCCGACGAAGAGAGCTTCTCGAGCGCGCGCGAACTGCTCAAGCGCGAAGGCATCCTCGGCGGCTCGTCGACCGGCACGCTGCTCGCGGCCGCGCTGCGCTACTGCCGCGAACAGACCGAACCGAAACGCGTCGTCAGCTTCGTCTGCGACACCGGCACGCGCTACCTCAGCAAGGTCTACAACGACCAGTGGATGGTCGATCAGGGCCTGCTGAAGCGGGCCCACTACGGCGACCTGCGCGACATCGTCTCGCGCCGCACCGAAGACGGCGGCGTGGTCGCGGTCGCGCCCGACGACACGCTGCTCACCGCGTTCCAGCGCATGCGCCTGGCCGACGTGTCGCAGCTGCCGGTCCTGCAGGGCGGCCGGCTCGTCGGCGTGCTCGACGAATCCGACCTGCTCTTCAAGGTGCGCGCCGACGCGGCCCACTTCCACCACCTGGTGTCGACCGCGATGAGCGCGGCGCCGCAGACGCTCGCGCCCTCGGCCACGCTGGCCGAACTGCAGGCCGTGCTCGACCGCGGCCTGACCGCGATCGTCGCCGACGCGAACGGCTTCCACGGGCTGATCACGCGCTTCGACCTTCTGAACCACCTGCGCCGGAGCCTGACATGAGCGACCCGAACCACACGACCCACCGCTTCGCGACCCGCGCGATCCATGCCGGCCAGTCACCCGACCCGAGCACCGGCGCGATCATGCCGCCGATCTACGCGACCTCGACCTACGTGCAGAGCAGCCCCGGCGTGCACCAAGGCCTCGATTACGGGCGCAGCCACAACCCGACGCGCTGGGCCTGGGAGCGCAACGTCGCCGACCTCGAAGGCGGCTCGCAGGCGTTCGCGTTCGCGTCGGGCCTGGC
>DATMIN010000063.1:0-3404 GCA_035554275.1 Burkholderiaceae bacterium | reverse complement strand
GATCGCGGGGCTGGCCGGCTTCCTGTTCGCGGTCAAGGACGGCCTCGTCAACCCCGAGCTGATGAGCTGGCATTTCAGCGGCTCGGTGCTGATCATGATCATCCTCGGCGGCATCGGCCACCTGCGCGGCGCGCTGATCGGCGCGTTCGCGTTCGCGCTGCTGCAGGAGCTGTTCCAGTCGGAGGCGATCTTCGGCGCGTTCGCCAAGCACTGGAACCTCGGCCTGGGCCTCACCATCATCGCCAGCGTCGCGCTGCTGCCGCGCGGGCTCGTCGGCCTGCCGGCGCAGTGGAGGGCACGGCTCGTCGGCCGCGCGGCGCGGCGCGCGCCGTCGACCTCGGTGCAGCCATGAGCGCCGCGATGAGCGCAGCTCCCGACGTGCTGCTGCGCGCGCACGCGATCACGCGCCGCTGGGGCGGGCTGGTCGCGGTCGACCGCGTCTCGCTCGCGCTCGAGCGCGGCAGCGTGCACGCGGTGATCGGCACCAACGGCGCAGGCAAGTCGACGCTGATCAACATCCTGTCGGGCGAGATCGCGCCGTCGCAAGGGCGCGTCGAGCTGCTCGGCGTCGATGTGACGCGCTGGCCGCAGCCGAAGCGCGCCCAGGCCGGCCTCGGCCGCAGCTACCAGCGCAACACGATCTACCCGAGCTTCAGCGTGCTCGAGAACTGCCGCCTCGCCGCGCAGGCGCGCACACCGAAGCCCTGGCGCTGGTGGGAAGACGCCGCGCGTTGCGCGACCAGCGTGCCGGCCGCGCACGAGGCCGCCGCGCGCGCCGGGCTGCACGAGCTGCTCGAGCGCCCGGCCGGGCTGCTGAGCCACGGCCAGAAGCGCCAGCTCGAGATCGCGATGTGCCTGGCGACCGCGCCGCAGGTGCTGCTGCTCGACGAGCCGCTCGCCGGCATGGGCGCCGAGGAGACCGAGCGCATGCTCGCGCTGCTGCAGTCGCTGAAGGCGCACCACGCGATCCTGCTGGTCGAGCACGACATGGACGCGGTGTTCCGCGTCGCCGACCGGATCACCGTGATGGTCAACGGCGCGGTGATCGCGTCGGGCGCGCCCGACGCGGTGCGAAGCAGCGCCGAGGTGCAGGCGGCGTATCTGGGCGAGGCCGCGACGTGACGACGGCGCCGGAGCCGATCCTCGACGCGCGCGGCGTGCACGCGTGGTACGGCTCGAGCCACGTGCTGCACGGCATCGATCTGCAGATCGGGCGCGGCGAGACCGTCGGCCTGCTCGGCCGCAACGGCATGGGCAAGAGCACGCTGATCCGCACGCTGCTCGGCCACGTGACGCAGCGCGAAGGGCGCATCACGCTGTTCGGCCGCGACCGCTCGACCGCGCGGCCGCACGAGGTCGCGCGCTGCGGCGTGGCCTACGTGCCCGAGGGCCGCGGCGTGTTCCCGAACCTGAGCGTGCGCGAGAACCTGGTGATGGCGGCGCGGGCGCCGTCCGGCGGCACACGCGGCTGGACGCTCGCGCGCGTGCTCGACACCTTCCCGCGGCTGGCCGAGCGTATCGGCCACCTCGGCGGCCAGCTCTCGGGTGGCGAGCAGCAGATGCTGTCGATCGGCCGCGCGCTGATGACGCAACCCGAGCTGATCGTCCTCGACGAGGCGACCGAGGGCCTGGCGCCGCTGATCGTCGCCGAGATCTGGCGCGTGATCGCGCAGATCCGCGCCGACGGCATCGCCACGCTGATCGTCGACCGCGACTATCGCAAGGTGCTGGCGCAATCGGACCGCGCGCTCGTGCTGCAAAAAGGCCTCGCGGTGCTGGCCGGCCCGTCGCGCACGCTGCGCGAGAGCGCGGAGCTGGCGGGCTACCTCGGCGTGTGAACGGCGGTGCTCGACCTCACATCGCGGGCCACCTTCGCGATCGGCAGAAGAATGGCGCCGACGTGCGTCCCGACGATCAGCACGCGCGACTCGGCGCTGACGCGGCTGAGGTATTGCGACAGGTGCTCCAAGGGCTCAGATCACATTGGCGCTGCGCAGCGCCGCGATCTGCTCGGCCGAATGGCCGAGCTCGCGCAGGATCGCGTCGGTGTGCTGTCCGAGCGCCGGCACCGGGTCCATGCGTGCGCTCGCGGCATCGGGCACGCCGGGCGGCAGCAACGCCGGCAGCGGCCCGGCGGGCGTGCCGACGGCGGTCCAGCGCTGTCGGGCCCTCAGCTGCTCGTGCTGCCAGACGGCGTGCATGTCGTTCATGCGCGCGTTCGCGATCTGCGCGGCCTCGAGCCGCTCGATGACCTGCTCGGCGCTCAGCGACGCGAACACCTCGACGATGATGGCGCGCAGCGCCTCGCGATCTTGCGTACGCGCGCTGTTCGAGGCGAAACGCGGTTCGTGCGCCAGCTCGGGCCGCTGCAGCACGCGCTCGCAGAACAGCGCCCATTCGCGCTCGTTCTGCAGCCCGAGCATCACCGTGTCACCGCCTCCGGTCGGGAACGGGCCATACGGATAGATCGTCGCGTGCGCCGCGCCGGCACGCGGCGGCGGCGCTGCGCCTTCGTACGAGTAGTACAGCGGGTAGCCCATCCATTCGACCATGCTTTCGAGCATCGACACGTCGATGTGCCGCCCCTGCCCGGTGCGGCCGCGCTCGAGCAGCGCCGCGAGGATGTTCGAGTAGGCGTACATGCCGGCGGCGATGTCGGCGATCGAGCAACCCGCCTTGGCCGGCGCGTCGGGCGTGCCGGTGATCGACAGAAAGCCCGCCTCGCTCTGAATCAGCAGGTCATAGGCCTTCTTGTCGCGGTACGGGCCGTCGTTGCCGTAGCCGGAGATGTCGCAGACGATGAGCCGCGGGTGCGCTTCGCTGAGCGCCGCGTACGACAGCCCCAACCGCGCCGCGGCGCCGGGCGCGAGGTTTTGCACCAGCACATCGGCCGTCGCGACGAGCCGCGCCAGAACGCTGCTCGCATCGGGATGCTTCACGTCGAGCGTGATGCTTTCCTTCGAGCGATTGGTCCAGACGAAATGCGAGGCGAGTCCCTTCGCGCGTTCGTCGTAGGCGCGTGCAAAGTCGCCGCTGCCGGGCCGCTCGACCTTGATGACACGCGCGCCCAGGTCGGCGAGCTGGCGGGTGCAGAACGGCGCGGCGATCGCATGTTCGAGCGTGACGACGGTGATGCCTTCGAGGGTTCTCATGCTGGTGTCTCTGTCCTTCGCTGTTCTTCGTTGGCGCGGATCGGGGGCCACTTTCATTTTCTGAGCACAAAGAACACCAAGGACTCGAAGGTCACCAAGGAGAAGAAAGCCTTTTGAATTCCTTTGTGCTCCTTTGTGCCCTTTGTGTTCTCCGTGCTCAAGAAGTCGCTCAAAACGACCTCGGCAGCCCGAGCACATGCTCCGCCACATACGCCAGGATCAGGTTCGTCGAGATCGGCGCGACCTGGTACA
>DATMIN010000062.1:0-2563 GCA_035554275.1 Burkholderiaceae bacterium | reverse complement strand
TACATCGACGGCACCGAACTCGACTTCGTGCGCGAGGGCCTGAACGAAGGCTTCAAGTTCCACAACCCGCGCGAGAAGGACCGCTGCGGTTGCGGTGAATCGTTCCGGGTTTGAGCCGCCCGCGCGAAACCAAAGGCGCGGCCGTGGTCGCGCTTTTTTGTTGCCCATGAACCTCGCCAGCACCGACTTCGAACTGTTCGACCTCGCGCCGCGCTTCGCGCTCGACCGCGCCGCGCTCGATGCGCGCTGGCGCGCGCTGCAGGGCGAGGTGCACCCTGATCGCTTCGCCGTCGAAGGCGCGGCGGCGCAGCGCGTCGCGATGCAATGGGCATTACGCGTCAACGAGGCCTACGAGCGCCTGAAGGACCCGCTGCGCCGCGCCGCCTACCTGTGCGAGTTGAACGGTGCGGCGATCGGGGCCGAGGACAACACCGCGATGCCGGCCGCGTTCCTGATGCAGCAACTGGAGTGGCGCGAGGCGCTCGACGATGCCAACGGCACCGACGCGGTCGGCGCGCTCGCCGACGCGGTCGCGGCGCACCAACGGCAAGCGCTCGACGAACTGCGGGTCACGCTCGACGAGCGTCGCGATTTCGCCGCTGCCGCGCAGCAGGTCCGCGCGCTGATGTTCGTCGAGCGCTTTGCCCTCGACGTCGACCACCGCCTCGAGGCGCTGGGACAATAGCCACACCATGGCCCTGCTGCAGATCTCCGAACCCGGCGGCGCACCCGACCCGCACCAGCGCCGCGTCGCGGTCGGCATCGACCTCGGCACCACGCACTCGCTCGTCGCCGCGGTGCGCCACGGGGTCGCCGAATGCCTGCCCGATGGGGCAGGCCGCGTGATCCTGCCGTCGGCGGTGCGCTACCTCGAGGGCGGCGGCCGGCAGATCGGCGCGGCGGCGCTCGCCGAGGCCGCGACCGACCCGCGCAACACGCTGGTCTCGATCAAGCGCTTCATGGGCCGCGGCATCGCTGACATCGCCGGCCGCGACAAGCTGCCCTACGACTTCGTCGACGCGCCGGGCATGGTGCAGCTGCGCACGGTGGCCGGCGTGAAGTCGCCGGTCGAGGTCTCGGCGGAGATCCTCGCGACGCTGCGCCAGCGCGCCGAAGACACGTTCGACGACGAACTGTTCGGCGCCGTCGTCACCGTGCCGGCGTACTTCGACGACGCGCAGCGCCAGGCCACGAAGGACGCCGCGCAGCTCGCCGGCCTGAACGTGCTGCGCCTGATCAGCGAGCCGACCGCGGCCGCGATCGCCTACGGCCTCGAGAACGGTGCCGAGGGGCTGTACGCCGTTTATGACCTCGGCGGCGGCACGTTCGACATCTCGCTGCTGAAACTCACCGCTGGCGTGTTCGAGGTGGTCGCGACCGGCGGCGACTCGGCGCTCGGCGGCGACGATCTCGACGCCGCGCTCGCCGCCTGGGCGCTCGGCCAGGCGCAGCTCGACGCGAGCACGCCGCAGGACAAGCGCGCCGTGCTCGTCGCCGCGCGCGCCGCGAAAGAGAAGCTCTCGAGCACCGACCACACCACGCTCGCGTGCCCGCTCGGCGGCCGCGAACTCGCGGTGCGGGTGACGCGCGCGCAGCTCGAGGCGATCGCCCGGCCGCTGCTCGACCGCACCGTGGCCGCGGTGCGCAAGGTGCTGCGCGACGCGAAGGTCGGCGCGGCCGACGTCAAGGGCGTCGTGATGGTCGGCGGCTCGACGCGCATGCCGCAGGTGCAGCGCGTCGTCGGCGAATACTTCGGCCAGCCGCCGCTGACGAACCTGAATCCCGACGAGGTCGTCGCGCTCGGCGCGGCGATCCAGGCCCACGCGCTGGCCGGCAACGCCGGCGCCGACGAGCTGCTGCTGCTCGACGTGATCGCGCTGTCGCTCGGCCTCGAGACGATGGGCGGGCTGGTCGAGCGGATCATCCCGCGCAACAGCACGATCCCGACCGCGCGCGCCCAAGACTTCACCACCTTCAAGGACGGCCAGACCGCGATCGCGATCCACGTCGTGCAGGGCGAGCGCGAGGTCGTCGGCGACTGCCGCTCGCTCGCGCGCTTCGAGCTGCGCGGCATCCCGCCGATGGTGGCCGGCGCGGCGCGCGTGCGCGTCAGCTTCGCGGTCGATGCCGACGGGCTGCTCAACGTCAGCGCGCGCGAGCTGGCGTCCGGGGTCGAAGCCTCGATCGCCGTCAAGCCGAGCTACGGACTGTCGGACGACGAGATCGCGCGCATGCTGACCGAGAGCTTCGGCAGTGCCGAGGCCGACATGCGCGAGCGCAGCCTGCGCGAAGCGCGCGTCGAGGCCGAGCGCATGCTGCTCGCCACGCGCGCCGCGCTCGCCGCCGACGGCGACCTGCTCGGCGCCGACGAGCGCACGCAGATCGACACGCTGCTCGAGGCGCTGGCCGCGAGCCGCGCCGGCGATGACCACGCCGCGATCGACGCCGCCGTCGAGGCGCTCGCGCAAGGCACCGAGGCGTTCGCGGCCGAGCGCATGAACCGCGGCATCCGCGCCGCGCTCGCCGGCCGCCGCGTCGACCAGATCTGAACCGCGCTGAACAG
>DATMIN010000061.1:0-9348 GCA_035554275.1 Burkholderiaceae bacterium | reverse complement strand
TCGATCACCTGCTGTTCGTGATCGGCCTGTTGTTCCTGGTCGGCTTCGAGCGCCGGCTGCTGTGGACGATCACCGCGTTCACCGCCGCGCACAGCCTGACGCTCGCGTGCAGCGCACTCGGCTGGCTGGTGCTGCGGCCGGCGCCGGTGGAAGCCACGATCGCGCTGTCGATCGTGCTCGTCGCCGGCGAGGCGCTGCATCGGCACGCGACGCTGGCGCGGCGCTGGCCGGCGCTGGTCGCGTTCGGCTTCGGCCTCGTGCACGGCCTGGGCTTCGCCGGCGCGCTGAAGGAGATCGGCCTGCCCGAGAACCACCTGCCGATCGCGCTGCTGACGTTCAACCTCGGCGTCGAGGTCGGCCAGCTGCTCACGGTCGGCATGGCGTGGATCGTGTGGCGCGTCGCCGCGCGCTGGCCGATCGTCGCGCGCGCACGCACGGCGCTGCTGTACGGGATCGGCTCGCTCGCCGCGTACTGGTCGTGGCTGCGCATCGCCACGATCCTCGGGTAGGCGGCGCATGGACGAAGTCATCGGCCTGTTCCCGATCCCGTTCCTGCGCGTGCCGGCGGCGCTGCCGCCGCCGCTGGTCGACGCACTCGTCGCCTACTTCGGCGCGCGCGCGCTGCAGAGCAACAACTCGTCGGCGAGCCTGTCGCACACCGAGCTGCTGCAGCCGGCCGACAACCCGTTGCTCGTCGATGTCGCCGCGCTCGTGACGCCGAAGCTCGTCGACTTCGGCGCGCTGATGTTCGGCGAGCGCCTCGGCTGGTCGCTGAAGGAGCTGTGGGTCAATGTGCTCGAGCTCGGCGGCCATCAGGCGATGCACAACCATGCCAACAGCTTCGCGTCGGGCGTGGTCTACCTGACACCCACGCACCCGGCCGCGCAGACGGTGTTCATGAAGTCGCCGGGCGGCACCGACTTCGTGTTCCGCAACGACCACGCACAGACCACGCCAGGCCCGTACAACGCCGACAAGTGGGTCAGCCCCGCGCCGGCGCCCGGCGATCTGGTGCTGTTCCCGAGCTACCTGATGCACGCGGTGCCGCACAACCCGGGCGAGCGCCGCATCACGCTGTCGTTCAACGCGATCCCCGCGCGGCTCGACTCGTGGGGCTATCGCGTCGGCTTCAGCGGCTGAGCGGCCGCCCATGGCCGCCAAACTTTCCTGGCCCTTGGCGCACGCGCCGGCGCGCGCACGCTGGCAGCGCGGCGTGCCGATCGCGTTGCTGCTGGCGTCGGGCTTCGCGGGTCTCGGCTACCAGCTCGTGTGGACGCAGCAGTGCGCGCTCTGGCTCGGGCACGAGGCGGCGGCGGTGCTTGCGGTCGTCGCCGCGCTGTTCGGCGGGCTCGCGCTCGGCGCGTTCGCGCTCGGCGCGCGCGTCGAGCGCAGCGCGCATCCGCTGCGCTGGTACGTCGGCTGCGAACTCGCGATCGCGGCATGGGGCGCGCTGCTGACCGGCCTGATGGCGCCGGCCAGCGACGCGCTGCTCGCGCTCGCCGGGCCGCAGCCGGCGCCGTGGTGGCAATGGACGGTGGCGTTCGGCGGCACGTTCGCGCTGCTGCTGCCCGCGACCGCCGCGATGGGCGCGACGCTGCCGGCGCTCGAGCGCGTCGTCGGCACAGGCGCAGCGGCCGGCCGGCGCTCGATCGCGGCGCTGTACGCGGCCAACACGCTCGGCGCGGTCGCCGGCGTGCTCGTGTGCACGTTCTGGCTCGCGCCCGCACTCGGCTTCGTGCGCACCGCCGCGCTTTGCGTGGCGCTGAACCTGTGGTGTGCGGCGTTCGCGTGGACCGTGCTCGCGACCACCGCGATCGCGGCGCCGCCCATCGCGGCGCCATCCGCCTCGACATCGGCGCGCCGCGCCGCGCTCACGCGCCTCGCGGCGAGCGGGCTGCTCGGCATCGGTTACGAGGTGCTGGTGGTGCGCGTGCTCGGCCAGGTCAGCGAGGACACGGTCTACACCTACGCGATGTTGCTCGCGGTCTACCTCGCCGGCACGGCGCTCGGCGCGGCGCTCTACCGGCGCCGTTCGCCGGGCCGCGACGCGACGGCCTTCGGCGAGCGGTTGCCGGCGTGGCTCGCGGCGGCCTGCCTGCTCGGCATCGCGAGCCTGTGGGCGGCCGAGGGCGTGCGCGACGCGCTGCTCGCGCGCATCGGCCACGGGATGGCCGGCGCGATCGGTGCCGAGGCGGTGCCGGCATTGCTCGCATTCGCGCTGCCGACGCTCGCGATGGGCGCGCTGTTCAGCCACCTCGCCGAGCGCGCGAACGCGGCCGGCGCGAGCTTCGGCCACGCGTTCGGCGTCAACACGCTCGGCGCCGCGGCAGCGCCGCTCGTGTTCGGCGTGCTGCTCGCGCCCGCGCTCGGGCCGAAGAACGCGCTGCTCGTCGTGGTGCTGGGCTACCTCGCGCTGGTGCCGCGCCGCGCCTGGACCACGTTAGGCGTTGCGCTGCCCGCCGCGGCGGCGCTCGGGCTGCTCGTCGCGGCGCCGCCGCTCGCGTTCGTCGACGTGCCCGAAGGCGGCCGCGTCGTGAGCTACCGCGACGGCGTGGTGGCCGCGGTCAGCGTCGTCGAGGACGCCGATGGCGTCGCCCGTCTGCGCATCGACAACCGCCAGCAGGAAGGTTCGAACGCGACGCGCCGCGTCGACGCGCGCCAGGCGCTGATCCCGCTGCTGCTGCACCCGGCCCCGCGCCACGCGCTGTTCCTCGGCCTCGGGACCGGCGTCACCGCGTCGGCGGCCGCCGACGATCCGGCGCTCGAGGTCGATGCGGTCGAACTGCTGCCGGAGGTGATCGAGGCGTCGCGCCTGTTCACGCGCGGCTCGAACGACGCGGCGGCGAACCCGCGCCTGCACGTGATCGCGGCCGACGCGCGCCGCTACGTGCGCAGCGCCGCGCGTCGCTACGACCTGATCGTCGCCGACAACTTCCATCCAGCGCGCAGCGGCGCCGGCTCGCTGTACACCGTCGAGCACTTCGCCGCGGTGCGCGCCCGGCTCGCCGACGGCGGCCTGTTCTGCCAGTGGCTGCCGCTGCACCAGCTCGACCTCGACACGCTGCGCAGCATCGTGCGCTCGTTCCTGGCGGTGAACCCGGGCGCGACCGCGCTGCTCGCGAACAACGGCCTCGACACGCCGGTGCTCGGCCTGGTCGGTCATGGATCGGCGCCCGCGCGCGTCGACGTGGCGGCGCTGCGCGACCGCCTCGCGCACAGCGCGCTGCCACAGCCGCCGGCCAGCTTCGGCCTGGACGACGAGTTCGCGCTGCTCGGCAGCTTCGTCGCCGGGCCGGCGTCTCTCGCGCGCTTCGCCGAAGGCGCGCCGCTCAACACCGACGATCACCCGGTCGTGGCCTACCGCGCGCCGCGCATCACCTACGCCCCCGACTCACGCCCGCGCGATCGGCTCGCGGCGTTGCTCGGCGGACTGTCGATCACGCCCGCCGACGTGCTCGCGCCGACGGCCGGGGCCGCTGCTGCGGCGCGCCTCGCCGCGTACTGGGCCGCGCGCGATCGCTTCATCGCGGTCGGCATTCACGTGCGCCGAAGCGCCGATGTGCAGGCGATGCTCGCCCAGGTGCGCGCGCCGCTGCTCGAGGTGCTGCGCCTCAGCGCAGACTTCCGGCCCGCCTACGACCCGCTGCTGCAGATGGCCGCCGCGCTCGCGCCGAACGATCCAGCCGCAGCGCACGCGCTGGCGCACGAGCTGGCGCACGAGCTGGCGACGCTGGTGCCGGCGCGGCCCGAGGCGGCGCGCCTGGCGCAAGCGCTGGTCGCGCGTGCGCCCTCGCGTTGACGGCCTGGCACGAAGGCGCGCGGCCCCTCAGGCGGGGCGAGCGGCGCCGCCCGGCCCCGCCCAACGGCCTTTCGATCAGTCGATGCCGTGCACCACGCTCTTCGGCCGACCGGTCTTCAGACTGGGCACGGCGGCCAGCTTCGCCAGATAGGCCTTGTCGCTCATCGCGGCCAGCGCCGCGATCCCCGCGCGCAGCAACTCACTCTTCTTGGCTGGATGGCCCAACGCGATCGCGCGCTGCTTCAGCGCATCGAGCACCAAATATTCGGCCTTCGGGATCGTGAAGCTGTCGCGAACCAGCTTCGGCTGCTTGCGCTTGGGGACCTCTGCGGGCGCGGCCACGACGCGCGGCACCCGCTTCGTCGCCGCCTGTGCGACCGGCGCCGGCCCGGCAGCTGAGGGCGCCATCCGCTTCGAAGCCGGAACTCGCTTGGCCACCGCGCCGGTCCGCGCTGCGCGTGTGTCGGAAGTCGTCGTTGTCGTCGTCATAGAGACAGAGACCCAAAGGTGAGATACGGTATATACCGTTTATATCGAATCGACGCGGCTCGCGCAAGCTGGGCGTCAAGAATGCGACTCCCCTTCGTCGCGCGCGACCACGGCCATGTCGGGGCCGCCGCTTGCCGCGGTCCGCGACATCCAGTGGCCGAGGTCGCCCGTCAGCGCGCGGACGCGCTCGGCCAGTTGCAGCGAGATATTCCTGAGCAGCTTGGCGCCCAGTTCCGGATGCCGCCGCGTCAGTTCCTCGAAGTCATCGCCTTCGAGTTTCACGGCCACGATGTCCGACTCGGCCACCGCGGCCGCCGACCGCACACCGCGCGAGAGCATCCCCATTTCGCCCACGATGATCCCCGCCGCGAACGACGCCAGGCGCCGCGTCCCGCCGGGGATGCGCAACCCGATGTCGCCTTGCAGGCTGACGTAGAGGCTGTCGCCCGGATCGCCGACGCGGAACAAGCTCTCGCCGCGGGCAAAGCGCAGCGGCCGCAGCTTCGACATCAGGATCTCGAGTTCGCGGGCGTCGAGATCGCGGCCGAGCATCGTCTCGCCCACGGCCAGCACGCGGGTCGTGTCGTGGCGATGCCGGATCCGATCGAGCAACGCGTCTTCCGCCTGCTCCAGCGCCAGGTCCGCGGTGTCGGCGAAGTTCAGCCGGGCGCCGCTGGTACCGACCGCCTCGACCATTCGGCGCCTCGCGTCGCGTTCACCCCACTCCGCGAAGACGAGCCGGCGCCCTTCGTGTTCCCAGTGGCGCGCGGTCTCGAAGAGAATGCGCGCGCCCGTCACATCGATCTCGCCCACCTGGTTCAGGTCGAGGATGACCGTGTGGACCGACTCCTCGAGCGATTCGAGCTTCGCCCGCAGCCCGTCGGCCGTGCCGAAGAACAACGGGCCCTCGAGTTCCAGCAGCGCGATGGCGCCGCCCTCGCGCTTCAGCGACTCGCTGGCCTCCGAGGTCCGCGCCTTGAGCGAGTGCCGGACCTGCCCCGACCACTGTCGACGCACGACGTCGCGCAGGTTGGCCCTGACAAACAGCAGGATCGCGCACGCGGCGCCGATCAGCACGGCCGGCCCGAGCCCGAGGATCACCGCGCTCAGCGCCACGGCCAGCTCGACGGCCCAGTTGGCCTCCAGCGTATGGCGGCGCGGCTCGCCAAGTGGCCGGCCCGACGAACGCCGCAAACGCCACAGCTCGATCGGCGCCCGCCAGAATGCCGGCGCGACCATCTGCGCTCCTTGCAGGAGCAGCACGCCGCCGATGGCACTGACCGGCAGCAGGCCGATGACACCGGGGAGCGCCCAGGCCAGGGCCAGCAGCGCGGCGGCATAGACCGCCACGGTGCCGCCGGTCGCGCGGCCCGGCATCAGCAGCGCGAGCGAGCGCGGGATCGACGGCGCCACCGGCTGGCCGCCGACGCCGGCGCAGGCCAGCAGGCCCAGACCCTGGGCGACGAGCTCGCGGCTCGCATCGCGGTGCTGGCGCAAGTGCCCGTCGACGATCGACGCGGTGAGCAACGTGTCCAGGCTGCACAGGACCGCCACCGTCAACGCGTAGGAGCTCACCAGCGCGAGGACCGAGCCGCCCGACCCGCGCATCGCGCGCAGGGTCTCGCCATCGACGAACTGCGGCCACCCGTTCGACAGGTCGGGGGTGTCGAGAAGCAGGCCCGGATCGATGCCCGACCCCGTGCGCTGGATGAGCCAGTGGCACAGCGCCGCCGCGCTCAGACCCAGCAGCACCGGGGGAACGCCGAGCTTGCGCCTGGCCGCCAGCAGCGTCACGGCGAACGCGATGCCGCCCACCAGGAGTGCTGCGACGTTCGATGATCCGGCGAGCGTCGCGAGCCGGCTGCCGAACGGGTGCCCCGCCACCAGCGGGAGTGCCGTGACGATCAACAACAGCCCGACGCCTCCCGAGACGCCGGCCCGCACCGGATGCGGCGTGTACTTCGCGATCGTGCCCAGGCCAAGGTAGCCGAACATCATCTGCAGCACGCCGGCGGCGGCCACACCGATGCCGACCCACAGCAGAATCGACCGCGGGTCGCCGGTGGCCTGGAGGCTCGCCGCATCGGACAGCGCCGCGACAAGACCCGCGGTCAGCAGCGCCAGCGCAGCTCGCGTTCCCGACACCATGCGCCCACCGCCCACCGCCGCGGCGATCAGGTTGGCCGCCACCGTCCCCAGCAGCGCCGCACCCATCGCGGCCGGCCCGCGCGTCGGCCCGAGCGGGGCAAAGGCAATCAAGCCATAGGCAGCGGTCTCGGGCGCATGTGCGAGCGCCATCGCGGCGCTCCCGACGGCAGATTGCAGCCGGGAACGCAAGGTTCCATACAGCATGGGGTCAGGCCCCCCACCGGCCTGGCCGCGTCGTCAATGCTCGACAGACAGGGCAATCGGCAACGCGTGTTGAACGGATCATAGGGGGCTGCGCGCCCGATACGAGAAGCTGATCCGCGAGGCGGGCAATCAAGCCGGACCCGCTGTGAAGGCCCGATAGGATGTCGGCTCACGTCCGTTCGTCGAAGGATCGCCGACATGCAAACGCAGCAACTCATCGATACCGCCGCGGCGCTCGTTGCCGGCGACAGAGGCCTGCTCGCGATGGACGAGAGCACGCCGACCTGCAATCGGCGTTTCGCCAAGCTCGGCATCGCGCAGAGCGCGGAAATGCGGCGCGCCTATCGCGACATGATCGTCACGACGCCGCGCCTGGGCGAATGCATCAGCGGCGCCATCCTCTACGACGAAACGATCCGCCAGCAGACGAACAGCGGCGCGCCTTTCGTGCAGGCACTCGAGGCCGCGGGCATCGTTGCCGGCATCAAGGTCGATGCCGGCGCCAGGCCGCTGGCGGGACACGCCGGTGAGCAGGTCACCGAAGGCCTCGACGGGCTGCGCGAACGGCTCGCCGACTATGCGGCGATGGGTGCGCGCTTTGCGAAGTGGCGCGCCGTGATCGCCATCGGCGACGGGCTTCCGACGCGCGGCTGCACCGAGGCCAACGCGCACGCGCTGGCGCGCTACGCCGCGCTGTGCCAGGAGGCCGGATTGGTGCCGATCGTCGAGCCCGAAGTGTTGATGGACGGCGAGCACACGCTCGAGCGCTGCCGCGCCGTCACCGAAGAGGCCCTGCGCGCGGTGTTCGATCAGCTTCACACGCAGCGCGTGATGCTCGAAGGCATGTTGCTCAAGCCCAATATGGTGTTGCCCGGCGCCGACGGCGCCGCTTCCGGCAGCGTCGAAGCGGTGGCCGACGCCACCGTCGGCTGCCTGCTCAGGGCCGTGCCCGCAGCGGTGCCCGGCATCGCCTTTCTTTCCGGCGGGCAATCTGCGGCGTTGGCCTCGGCACGCTTGAACGCGATGAACGTCCGCTTCAAGGCGCGCATGCCGTGGGCCCTGGCGTTCTCGTTCGCGCGCGCCATCCAGCAACCGGCGCTCGAACGCTGGCGCGGACAAGCGGCCAACGTGCCGGCCGCACAGCAGGCGCTCTTTCATCGCGCCGACTGCAACCGCGCCGCGCGCCGCGGCCAGTACGACCCCGCGGCCGATGCGCCCGGACCCGCTTGATCACGACGCAGGGATCGCGATGTTCGGCACCCTCGACGAGCAATGCATCGACACGCGGCGCCTCCTGTCGGTGAACATCGTGGAGACGACCAACGGGTTGGAGCTGTCGCAGGAGGCTCGCCGGCTTCTTCATTTCGCATCGGCTTCGCCCGCGTGACCTCCGTGCCGGGCGCATGCGGAGGGAAGTCGAGACTCGGCCTTCGCCCCTGCTGCCGAGTCGCGAGCACGGCACCGCCTCACCGGCTCCAGCGCCACCCCCGGACCTCAGGCAGGTCGTCGCCATGCTCACCGATGTAGAGCTTGTGGCGCTCCATCGTCGACCCGTAGCGCGCCGTCGCCCGCGGCACCTCGGCGCGCAGGCGTGGGACGCGCTCGATGGCGTCGAGCGCGAGCCGGTAGCGGTCGAGATCGTTCAGCACGACCATGTCGAACGGCGTCGTCGTCGTGCCCTCCTCCTTGTAGCCGCGCACATGGATGTTGTCGTGGTTGTGGCGCCGGTAGGTCAGCTTGTGAATCATCGCCGGGTAGCCGTGGAACGCGAAGATCACCGGCTTGTCGGCAGTGAACAGCGCGTCGAAGTCGGCGTCGGTCAGCCCGTGCGGATGCTCGCCTGGCGGCTGCAGCACCATCAGGTCGACGACGTTGACGACGCGGATGCGGATGTCGGGCACGTACTCGCGCAGCAGCGTCACCGCCGCGAGCGTCTCGAGCGTGGGCACGTCGCCCGCACACGCCATCACCACGTCGGGGTCGCCGTCGTCGTCGCTGGCCCACGGCCAGACGCCCGCGCCTGCGGTGCAGTGGCGTACCGCCGACTCCATGTCCAGCCACTGCCACTGCGGCTGCTTGCCGGCCACGATCACGTTGATGTAGTTGCGGCTGCGCAGGCAGTGGTCGGCGACCGAAAGCAGGCAGTTCGCGTCGGGCGGCAGGTAGATCCGCACGATGTCGGCCTTCTTGTTCGCGACGTGATCGATGAAGCCGGGGTCCTGGTGCGAGAAGCCGTTGTGGTCCTGGCGCCAGACGTGCGAGGTGAGCAGGTAGTTCAGCGAGGCGATCGGCTCGCGCCACGGAATCTGCTTGCTCACCTTCAGCCACTTGGCGTGCTGGTTCAGCATCGAATCGACGATGTGGATGAAGGCCTCGTAGCACGAGAACAGGCCGTGCCGGCCGGTCAGCAGGTAGCCCTCGAGCCAGCCCTGGCACAGGTGTTCGCTCAATACTTCCATGACACGGCCGTCGGGATCGAGATCGACGTCGACCTCTTCGACGTCTGCCATCCACTGCTTGCCCGTGACCTCGAACACCGCCTCGAGCCGGTTGGAAGCCGTCTCGTCGGGGCCGAACACGCGGAAGTTGCCGTGCGCGAGATTGAGTTTCATCACATCACGCACGAACGGCCCGAGCCGGCGCGTCGCCTCGGCCTCGACGCCGCCCGGCGCGGCCACGGCCACCGCGTAGTCGCGGAAGTGCGGCAT
>DATMIN010000060.1:0-3188 GCA_035554275.1 Burkholderiaceae bacterium | reverse complement strand
GCGCGCGCGCAGGCGAGGTACGAGATGTCGGTGTGGTGCTTGTGCGTGAACACCGGGTAGCCGGAGAGACCAAGCTCCTGCGCGCGCTTGATCTCGCCGTCCCAGTACGCGCCCTTCACCAGCCGCACCATGAAGCGCAGCTGGTGCGCGCGGGCGATGCGCGCGACCTCATCGACGACCGCGAGCGCGCGCGTCTGATACGCCTGCACCGCGAGGCCGAAGCCGCGCCAAGCCGGGAAGCCCTCGGCGATGCGCGCGGCCAGCGCGTCGAGCACGTCGAGCGAGAGCTCGAGGCGGTCGCTCTCCTCGGCGTCGATCGTCAGGTTGATGTCGGCGCGCGCGGCCGGCTCGATCAGCGTCCACACCCGCGGCAGCAGCTCGCGCAGCACGTGCTCGCGCTGCGCCTCTTCGTAGCGCGGGTAGAGCGCGCTGAGCTTGATCGAGATGCCGTCGGCGGCCTCGGGGCCTTTGCTGTTCGCGGCCGCGGCGATCGCGTCGATCGCGTGGCGGTACGACGCGAGGTAGCGCTGCGCGTCGGCCTCGGTGCGCGCGCCTTCGCCGAGCATGTCGTAGCTGAAGCGCAGCGCGGGCTGGGCTTTGCGCGCGCTGCCGGCCTGGCCAATAGCCTCGCGGATCGAGCGGCCGAGCACGAACTGGCGGCCAAGCAGCTGCAGCGCGCGCACCGTCGCGGCGACGACCGTCTGCGCGCCCAGGCGCCGGAGCAGGCCGCCGTCGCCGTCGCCGTCGCTGCCGGGCAGGAAGCGCTTCGACAGCGCGATCGCGCTCGCCGACAGGCTGGCGAACATCTTGTGCGGGCCGGCGCTGCCGGCGGCGCTGTCGAAATCGGCCTGGCCGAGCTGATCGGCCGTCAGCGCGATCGCGGTCTCGGCGTCGGGCACGCGCAGCAGCGCTTCGGCCAGCCGCATCAGCGCCAGGCCCTCGGCGCTCGAGATCGGGTACTCGCGCAGCAGCGATTCCATCGCCCAGAACGGCGCCGGCTTGTCGCGTACCGCCTCGACCCACGGCCGCGCGCGGCGCGCCGCGGCCGGCCAGTCGACGCTGCCGGCGAGTGCGCGCAGCAGCCCGGCGAGCGCTTGCGATTCGTCGCGGCACGGGGGCGGAAGGCGGTCGGTGCGGTCGGTGCGGATGGGGGGCAGCGGCGTCATGGCTCGGCCTGGCGGTGGCGGAGCCGCTAGGCTAACGCGTCGGCCGCGCAGAGCCGCTTGACGCGCGCCTCCAGGTTGGTGGATGATGATTCCATCATGTTGGAGAACGATGTCGTCGACGACGTGACCGAATCGGTCGACCTGAACCTGCGCATCGCCCGCCGCGTCGCGAGCCTGCGCGCCGCGTCGGGGTTGTCGCTCGACGCGCTGGCGACGCGCAGCAACGTCAGCCGCTCGATGATCTCGCTGATCGAGCGCGGCGAGACGAGTGCGACCGCGGTCGTGCTGGAGCGGCTCGCGTCGGGGCTGGGCGTCGCGCTCGCGGCGCTGTTCGAGGCCGGTCGCGCCGCGCCGAGCCCGCTGGCGCGCCGCGCCGCGCAGCCCGAGTGGCGCGATCCGGCCTCGGGCTATGTGCGGCGCAACGTCTCGCCGCCCGACCCGCTCGCGCCGCTGCGCATCGTCGAGGTCGTGTTCCCGGCCGGGCGGCGCGTGGTGCTCGACGGTGCCGGGCCGCACGCGGTGATCCGCCAGCAGGTGTGGCTGCTCGACGGCGTGATGGCGCTGACCCACGCCGGCCAGACGCACCGGCTCGAGGCCGGCGACTGCCTGTCGATGCGGGTCGACGGGCCGGTCGAGTTCCACAACCCGACGCGCCGGCGCGCGCGCTACGCGGTCGTGATCGCGAACGAGGCGGCGCGATGAGCGGCGCGACCTTGCGCGAACTCGATGCGTTGGATGACGCGCGGATCGACGGGCTCGCGCAACTGCTGATCGATTGCGTCGAGGGCGGCGCGTCGGTCAGCTTCATGCAGCCGCTGGCGCCGCAGCGGGCGCGCGCGTTCTGGCACGGCGTGGGCGAGGCGGTGGCGCGCGGCGAACGCGCGCTGCTGGTGGCCGAGGACGACGCCGGTGCGATCGTCGGCACCGTGCAGCTCGTGCTCGCGCAGCCCGAGAACCAGCCGCACCGCGCCGACGTGGCGAAGATGCTCGTGCACCGCCGCGCCCGGCGCCGCGGCCTCGGCGAGATGCTGATGCGCGCCGCCGAGCAGCGCGCGCAACGCGCCGGCAAGACGCTGCTGGTGCTCGACACCGTCACCGGTGCCGACGGCGAGCGGCTCTACACGCGCCTGGGCTGGCAACGCTGCGGCGTGATCCCCGACTACGCGCTCTGGCCGGCTGGCGGCCTGTGCGCGACGACCGTGATGTTCAAGCCGCTGCCGCGCTGAGCGCGCCGCGCGCGCCGAAGATCGCGGTGCCGATGCGCACGATCGTCGCGCCCTCGGCGATCGCGGCCTCGAGGTCGTCGCTCATGCCGATCGACAGCGTGTCGAGCGCCAGGCCTCGCGCCTGCAGCGTGCCGAGCAGTTCGCGCAGCGCGCGGTGCGGGGCGCGCTGCGCCTCGAAGCCGGTGGAAGCCTCGGGGATCGCCATCAGGCCGCGCAGCGCCAAGCGCGGCAGCGCAGCCACCGCGGTCGCCACGTCGGCCACCTCGTCGGGCTGCAGGCCGCTCTTGCTCGGCTCGCCGCTGATGTTGACCTGCAGGCACAGTTGCAGCGGCGCGAGGTGCGCCGGGCGCTGCGCGCTCAGGCGCTGCGCGATCTTCACGCGGTCGACGCTGTGGACCCAGTCGAACTGCTCGGCCACCACGCGCGTCTTGTTCGACTGCAGCGGGCCGATCAGGTGCCAGGCGATCCGCGCGCGCACGTCGGCGAGCGCGGCAATCTTGTTGAGCGCCTCCTGCACGTAGTTCTCGCCGAAGTCGTGCGCGCCCGCGGCCAGCGCCTCGCGCACCGCCTCGGCGCCATGGGTCTTGCTGACCGCCAGCAGCGTGACGCTTTGCACGGGGCGCCGCGCCACAGCACACGCCTGCGCGACGCGCGTGTGCACCAGTTGTAACTTGTCTGCGATCATCGCCATAATCTGCCGAAGTATTGCGCAGGCCCTGTATTTGCATGGCTTGCCGAGCGGTTCATGCGCGCCCGGCGCCAACCAACCCCTGGACCCATGGACATCACCCAACTG
>DATMIN010000059.1:0-2189 GCA_035554275.1 Burkholderiaceae bacterium | reverse complement strand
CTGCAGATCAGCCCGGCGATGCTCGCCGCAGCCGGCGTGCGGCTCTACAAGGTTGGCCTCGCGTTCCCGCTCGAGACGACGCGGATGAGCGCGTTCGCGCAGGGCCTCGCCGAGATCCTCGTGATCGAGGAGAAGGGCGCGATCGTCGAGACGCAGATGCGCGAGCTGTTCTACAACGCGCCGGCGCATTCGCGGCCGGTGATCGTCGGCAAGCGCGACGCGAGCGGTGCGCCGCTGGTGTCGGCATTGGGCGAGCTGCGGCCGTCGCGGCTGATCGAGCTGGTCGCGCACTGGCTCGCGCATCACTTCCCCGACGACAGCGTGCTCGACTATCACTTGCAGCACGTGCGCGACTTCACGCCGCCGGAGCTGCTCGCGAACGCGTCCGACGGCGTCAAGCGCGTGCCGTACTTCTGCGCCGGCTGCCCGCACAACACCAGCACGAAAGTGCCCGAAGGCTCGAGCGCGCGCGCCGGCATCGGCTGCCACTTCATGGCGAACTGGATGGACCGCGACACCGCCGGCCTGATCCAGATGGGTGGCGAGGGCGTCGACTGGATCTCGCACGCGATGTTCACGAAGACGCCGCACGTGTTCCAGAACCTCGGCGACGGCACGTACTACCACTCGGGCTATCTCGCGATCCGCCAGGCGGTCGCGGCGAAGGCGACGATCACCTACAAGATCCTCTACAACGACGCGGTCGCGATGACCGGCGGCCAGCCGGTCGACGGCGTGATCAGCGTCGACCGGATCGCGCGCCAGGTCGAGAGCGAGGGCGTCAAGCAGGTCGTCGTCGTCAGCGACGCGATCGAGAAGTACGACGCGATCAGGAGTCGTTTTCCCGCCGGCACCGAGTTCCACGACCGCACCGAACTCGACGCGGTGCAGCGGCGTTTGCGCGAAATCACCGGCGTCACCGTGCTGATCTACGAGCAGACCTGCGCGGCCGAGAAGCGGCGCCGGCGCAAGAAGGGCGAACTCGTCGATCCGGCGAAGCGGCTGCTGATCAACGAGGCGGTCTGCGAAGGTTGCGGCGACTGCACGGTGCAGAGCAACTGCGTCGCGGTGCTGCCGGTCGAGACCGCGATGGGTCGCAAGCGCAAGATCGACCAGACCGCGTGCAACAAGGACTATTCCTGCGAGAAGGGCTTCTGCCCGAGCTTCGTCGGCGTCACCGGCGGGCGCCTGCGCAAGAAGAGCGGCGCGCTGTGGGACTCGAAAGGAGGAGGCAAGGACGCGTTCCTCGCCAAGGTCGGCGCGCTGCCGCTGCCGGCGGCGCACGAGTGGGATGGGCCGTGGGACCTGCTCGTCACCGGCGTCGGCGGCACCGGCGTCGTCACCGTCGGCGCGGTGATCGCGATGGCCGCGCACCTCGAGGGCAAGAGCGCGAGCGTGCTCGACTTCATGGGCTTCGCGCAGAAGGGCGGCTCGGTGCTGAGCTTCGTGCGCCTGGCCGACGTGCCCGAGCGGCTGAACCAGGTGCGCATCGACACCCAGCAGGCCGATGCGATCCTCGCCTGCGACATGGTCGTCGCCGCGTCGCCCGAGGCGCTGCAGACGGTGCGTCACGGCCGCACGCGGATCGTGACGAACGTGCACGAGATCCCGGTCGCCGAATCGCTGAAGAACCCCGACGCCGATCTGCAGACCGACGCGCTGCTCGCGAAGATGCGCTTCGCTGCCGGCGACGATTTGGTCGAGACCTTCGACGCGCAGTCGCTGGCCGAGGAGTTTCTCGGCGACACCGTGACCGCCAACATCCTCGCGATGGGCTACGCGTGGCAGCGCGGGCTGGTGCCGATCGGCCTGGCGGCGATGCGGCGCGCCATCGAGCTGAACGGCGTGGCGATCGAGAGCAACCTGCTGTCGTTCGCGCTCGGGCGCCTGGCGGCCGGCAACCCGGCGGCGCTGCGCGACGACGCCGCGTCGAAGGCGGACGACACAACGCTCGACGCGCTGATCGCGCGCGGCGTCGCGCACCTGCGCGGCTACCAGAACGCCGCGTGGGCGCAGCGCTTCGAGGCCGCGGTGCGGCGCGTACAAATGGCCGAGGCCGCGTGCGCCGGCCACGACGAAGCGCTGCCGCTCGCGCGCACGGTCGCGAAGAGCCTGCTGAAGCTGATGTCGTACAAGGACGAGTACGAGGTCGCGCGCCTGTACACCGACGGCGCGTTCCAGCGCCAGCT
>DATMIN010000058.1:0-2048 GCA_035554275.1 Burkholderiaceae bacterium | reverse complement strand
TGAGCCAAAGCTGCTTATCGGCAGCGTCGGGTCGACCTGAACCTGCGCAGGCGCGCGGCGTTGTTCGCGCCATGGCGCAGCGCGCCGTTTCGTGAACTTTTGCCGTGCCCGCGCGCCGCTTCGGCGCGCCGCTGCGCGCGTCAGTGCTGCGCGACGGCGAGCCAGCGGTCGAGCCGCTCGCGATCGGCGAGCAGCTCGGCGCTCGCGCCTTCGTGCACTACCGCGCCGCGGTCGAGCACGACCGCGCGCTGCGTGATCGGCAGGATCATGCGCGGGTTCTGCTCGACGATGATGGCGCTCATGCCTTCGTCGCGCACCACGCGCGCGATCGAGCGCAGCAGTTCCTCGACGATGATCGGCGCCAGGCCCTCGAGCGGCTCGTCGAGCAGCAAGAGCGTCGGGTTCAGCACCAGCGCGCGCGCGACCGCGAGCATTTGCTGTTCGCCGCCCGACAGCTGGTTGCCCATATTCGACTTGCGCTCGGCCAGCCGCGGAAACATCTCGTAGGCGCGCGCCGGCGTCCACGGCCCCGGGCGCGCCACCGCGGTCAGGTTCTCGTGCACCGTCAGCGACTTGAAGATGTTGCGCTCCTGCGGCACCCAGCCGATGCCGGCGGCGGCGCGCTGGTGCGGCTTCAGCCGCGTGATGTCGATGCCGGCGAGCACGATGCGCCCGGCATGGCGGCGCGTCACGCCGACCAGCGTGTTCAGCAGCGTCGTCTTGCCGGTGCCGTTGCGGCCGAGCAGCGCGAGCGATTCGCCCGCCGGCAGCAGCAGGTCGACGCCCTGCACCACGACGGCCTCGCCGTAGCCGGCCTTCAGGCCCTCGACCTTGAGCAGCTCAGCCATGCGCCGCTTCGCCCGCGGTTGGGGATTCACCGAGGTACACCGCCTTGACGCGCGGATCGTTCGCGATCGCGTCGACCGAGCCCTCGGCGAACACGGCGCCGTTGACGAGCACCGTGACGCTGGTCGCGAAGTTGAACACCAGGTCCATGTCGTGCTCGATCAGCAGCACCGAGACCTCGGCCGGCAGCGCGCCCACGATGTCGAAGATCTCCTGGCGCTCACCCTCGGGCACGCCGGCGACCGGCTCGTCGAGCAGCAGCACGCGTGGCGCGCAGGCCAGCGCGGTGGCGATCTCGAGCAGCCGGCGCTTGCCGTAGGCGAGGTGCTTGACCGGCTGGTGCATCACGTCGTCGAGGCGGAACTGGCGCAGCAGCGTGTCGCAGCGCGGGCCGATCCGCGCGTCGCCGCCGAGCCGCTGCCACCCGCGCGCACTCGTGCCGAGCTGCACCGAGACCGCGAGCGCGAGCGAGCGCAGCGGCGTCAACTCGTTGAACAGCTGATTGATCTGGAACGTGCGCACGATGCCGCGCTGCACGCGCTTGTGCGGTGCGAGCGCGGTGATGTCCGCGCCGTCGAGGTGGATCGAGCCCGCGCTCGGCGCGAGCACGCCGGTCAGCAGGTTGACGAGCGTGGTCTTGCCGGCGCCGTTCGGGCCGATCAGCGCACGCCGCGCACCGCGCTCGAGCGTGATCGACACGTCGTTGGTCGGCACGATGCCGCCGAAGCGCTTCACCAGGCCGCGGGTCTCGAGCACAGTGGTTGTCGTCATGACTTGCCGAACCACGTCCGCGGACGGATCAGCCGCTCGCGCCCGACCATCACGAGCACGACGAGGAAGATGCCGAGCCAGAAGTTCCAGTACTGCGGTGTCCACGCCGACACCAGATCGTGCAGCAGCTTGAACACGATCGCGCCGAAGATGCCGCCGTAGAGATAGCCGGTGCCGCCGATCACCAGCACCAGCAGCACCTCGGCGCTGCGGTGGAAGTCGAAGCCGTCGAGCGACGCGAAGCCGCTGGTCTGCGCCATCAGCGCGCCGGCCGCGCCGGCGATCGCGGCCGCAACGGTGTAGACCGCCACCAGCCGCGCGTTGACCGACAACCCGATGCTCGCGGCGCGCAGCCGGTTGTCGCGCAAGGCCTGCAGCGCCACGGCGAACGGCGACTTCACCAGCCGCCGCGCCACGAGCAGCGCCGCGAT
>DATMIN010000057.1:0-2085 GCA_035554275.1 Burkholderiaceae bacterium | reverse complement strand
ATGCCGGCCGCGGGCACCACGCTCGCGAGGAACTCGCCGATCTTCTCGCGGTTCATCACGCCCATGTTCAGCGGCGCGTCGGTGTGCTCGTCGGAGAACACGTGGTGCAGCGTCAGGCGCGTCAGGTACTTGTTCTTCAGGTCCTCGATCTCTTCCTTGAACATCGTCGACTTCAGCGCGCGGTTGCCGTAGATCAGCGTGAAGCGCGAGAGCGGCTCGCGCGCCAGCACCGTCTTCATCGTCGACAGGATCGGCGTCACGCCGCTGCCGCCCGCGATGCCGAGATGGTGGCGGCGTGCGCCGGGCTCGATCGGGACGAAGAAGCGGCCCTGCGGCGCCATCACGCTGATCGTGTGGCCGGGGCGCAGGTGTTCGTTGATCCAGTTCGAGAACACGCCACCGCGCACCTTGCGCACGCCGACGCGCAGCTCGCCCTCGTCGACGCCGGCGCAGATCGAGTACGAGCGGCGCAGGTCGGCGCCGTCGACCTCGCCGCGCAGCGTCAGGTACTGGCCCTGCGTGAAGCTGAAGACCTCGCGCAGCTCGGCCGGCACGTCGAACGCGACGACGACGGCCTCGGCGGTGTCGGGCAGCACCTCACGCACGCGCAGCGGGTGAAAAATGACGCTGCTCATATCGGCTTGAAATGCTCGAACGGCTCGCGGCAGGCCAGGCAGCGCCACGTCGCCTTGCACGCGGTCGAGCCGAAGGCGGCGAGGCGTTCGGTGTTCAGGCTGCCGCAGCGCGGGCAGGCGAGCGCCGCGGTCTTCGCGGCGCGCGGGAAGAAGCGGATCGGCACCGACGCGTCCGTCGCCGGGCCGGGCGGCACGATGCCGTACGCGAGCAGCTTGCGCTTGCCCTCGGCGCTGATCCAGTCGGTCGTCCACGCCGGCGCGCGCTTCAGCGTCGCGCGCGCGGGGCCGAGGCCGGCGGCATCGAGCGCGGCGAGGATGTCGTGCTCGATCACTTCGGTGGCGGGGCAGCCGGAGTAGGTCGGCGTCAGCACGACCTCGAGCACGTCGTCGTGGTCGATCACGTCGCGCACGATGCCGAGCTCGCAGACCGAGACCGCCGGCACCTCGGGGTCGAGCACGGTCGCGAGCACGCGCCAGGCGGCGTCGACGCGTGAACTGCTGGCGACCGCGCTCGTCATCACCAGACTCCGCCCGGGAAGCTGCGCTGCAGCTGCTGCATCTCGGCCAGGATGAAGCCCATGTGCTCGCTGTGCACGCCGCGCGTGCCGGTGCTGCGGAAGCCCGACGCGGGCGGTATCGCGAGACCCGCTTCGTCGAACACCGCGCCGATCTCGCCCAGCCACGGCTCGTGCAGGTCGGCACGCCGCGGGCCGAGGCCGGCCGCCTGCGCGGCGTCGTCGACCGCGTCGCTCTCGAACAGCTCGGGCGTGAAGCGCCAGATCTCGGCCAGCGCCGCGTCGATGCGGCGGCGTGACTCGTCTGTGCCGTCGGCCAGCCGCACGACCCAGTCGGCCGCGTGCCGCTGGTGATAGCGCGCTTCCTTCACGGCCTTGCCGGCGATCGCCGCCACCTCGACATCGCTCGACGCCTGCAGCCGCTCCCACAGCAGCTTGGCCCAGGTCGCGACGATCAGGTTGCGCAGCACGGTGAACGCGAAGTCTCCGCCACGTTCACCATTGGGCAACTCGGCGATCGTCGCGTTGAAGTAGTCGCGCTCGTCGCGCAGGAACGCGAGCTGGTCCTCGTCGAAACCCGAGCCGTCGAGCGCCGCGGCGTGCGTCAGCAGCGCGCGCGCCTGGCCGACGAGATCGAGCGCCATGTTCGCGAGCGCGATGTCTTCCTCGAGCACCGGCGCATGGCCGCACCATTCGGCCAGGCGCTGCGCCAGGATCAGCGCGGTGTCGCCGACGCGCAGCAGGTACTGCACCTCGGGTTTGCGTTGGAGAGAGATCGATGCGGTCATGGTCCGGCGCTCACATATGGTCGAGCGACTTCGGCAGCTCGTAGAAGGTCGGGTGGCGATACACCTTGTCCTCGGACGGATCGAAGTACATCGCCTTGTCGCCCGGGTCGCTGGCGACGATCTGGTCGGAGCGCACGACCCAGACGC
>DATMIN010000056.1:0-5626 GCA_035554275.1 Burkholderiaceae bacterium | reverse complement strand
TTACGGCCGCTCCGTCGACATGCTCACCAAGGCCGCGATCGAGGAGATGATGATCCCGTCGCTGCTGCCGGTGCTGTCGCCGATCGTTCTGTACTTCGTGATCGCCGCGATCGCCGGCAAGGCCGATGCCTTCGCCGCGGTCGTCGCCATGCTGCTCGGCGTCATCGTCACCGGCATTTTCGTCGCCATCTCGATGACGGCGGGCGGCGGTGCCTGGGACAACGCCAAGAAGTACATCGAAGAGGGTCATTTCGGCGGCAAGGGCTCTGAGGCCCACAAGGCCGCCGTCACCGGCGACACCGTCGGCGACCCGTACAAGGACACCGCCGGCCCGGCGGTGAACCCGCTGATCAAGATCATCAACATCGTCGCGTTGCTGATCGTGCCGCTGCTGCCGGGCGGCGCGGTCGTCAGCGGCGCCGCAGCGCCGAGCACCGCCGCGGCGGTGGCCGCGCCCGCGCCTGCCGCGGCCGACGCCGCGTCGTTCAAGGTCGAGAACGGCGTCGTGAAGTTCTACTTCGCCAGCGGCAAGGCCGATCTCGCGACCGGCGCCGACGCGGCGCTGGCCGACGTGGCCAAGGGCGTGGCCGCCGGCAAGAAGGCGGTCGTCAGCGGCTTCACCGACGCGACCGGCGACGCAGCCAAGAACGGGGAACTCGCGAAGCAGCGCGCGCTGGCCGTCGGCGCGGCGCTGAAGGCCGCCGGCATCGCGGACGACAAGGTCGAACTGAAGAAACCCGAGACGCTCACCGGCAGCGGCGGCAATGCCGAAGCCCGTCGTGTCGAGGTGGCGCTGCAGTAAGCGTCGGGCCGCGCAAGAACAGAAGGCTAAAGCCCGGGTTCGCCAGAGTTCGGGCCGGCGCGCCCCGGATGGCGGCGCCTCAGCGCGTCAGCAGCCGCCGCAGGCCGTGGCTAGCCGCATCGACCAGCGCCACCAGCACCAGCATCGCGATCACCACCGTGGCGGTCTTGCCCATGTGGAACAGGCCGAGGTGGAACGCGAGCAGCTGCCCGAGCCCGCCGGCGCCGACGACGCCGAGCACGGTCGCGGCGCGGATGTTGTTCTCCCAGCGGTACAGGCTGTAGCTCATCAGCTGCGGCAGCACCTGCGGCAGCGTCGCGAAGCACAGCACCTGCGTCTCGCTCGCGCCCTGCGTGCGCAGCGCGGCGGCCGGCCCCGGCGACGCGTTCTCGATCGCTTCGGCGAAGAGGCGCCCGAGCACGCCGGTGGTGTGCGCGGCGAGCGCGAGCGTGCCGGCGAACGGGCCGAGGCCGGCCGCGATCAGCAGCAGGCTCGCCCACACCAGCTCGGGCACCGAGCGCAGCGCGTTCAGCAGCATCCGCGCCGGCAGGCGCAGGCGCGCGGCGTCGCCTGCGAACAGGCGGCTCGCCGGCAGCGCGAGCACGAGCCCGGCCACGGCCGCGAGCACGGTGCCGAGCGCCGACATCGCGACCGTCTCCCACGCCGCCGCGGCGACCTTCGCGACAAACGCGTGCGAGACATCCGGCGGGAAGAACTCGCCGCCGAACCGAGCCATGCCGCGCAGCGCCTCGAGCGACAGGAACTGGCGCCACTGCAGGTCGAGCGACCCAAAGCTCGCGACGACGAGCGCGAGCAGGCTGGCGGCGAACCACCAAGCCTTACGGCGGGCCGGGGCGAGCGGCGGCGTCATCCGAGCGCCTTGCGCAACCGGCCGCTGATCACGTCGGCAAGTGCGACCAGCGCGAAGAACACCAGCAGCATCGTCGCGACCTCGCCGCCGGCGAACATCTTCATCGAGCCGTCGAGCAGCTGGCCGAGGCCGCCGGCGCCGACGAAGCCGAGCACCACCGACGAGCGGATCGCGCACTCCCAGCGGTACACCGTGTACGAGACCAGCTCGCCGGCGTTCTGCGGCAGCAACCCGAACGCGAACGCCTGCAGCCGGCCGCAGCCGTTGCGCAGCAGCGTCTCGGTCGCGTGCGGCTCGCCGCTCTCGAGGATCTCGGCGTAGACCTTGCCGAGCATGCCGCCGTAGGTCAGCGCGATCGCAAGCACGCCGGCCGTCGGGCCGAGCCCGACGACGCGCACGAACACCAGTGCCCACACCAGCTCGGGCACGCTGCGCAGCACGATCAGCAGCGAGCGCACCAGCGCGCGGGCCAGCCGCGGCCAGGCCGCCATGCGGCCACCGAGCGCCGAGACCGACAGCACCCGCGTCGACACCAGCGCCAGCGGCACCGCGAGCAGCAGCGCGAGCGTCATGCCGGCGCTGGCGATCGCGACGGTGCGCCAGGTCTCGCGCGCGACGAGCGCGAGGAATTCGGGCGCACCGGCCGGCGGCAGGAAGCTCGCGAGGAAGCGGCCGGTGACTTCGCGGCTGCGCGCGTCGAGCAGCATCCATGGCCTGAATTCGGTCGCGATCAGCATCGGCCACAGCAGCGCCAGCGCGGCGCCGCTCCAGAACACGCGGCCGATCCAGGCCGGGTCGCGCGCCGGCACGGCGCTCCGCGCGATCGGCCCGGCGACCCCGCTCAGCGCCACTGCAGCACCACCGCGGGCGCGACCGGCTCGGCATCGACCGACAGGCGCGGCCGCTCGCCGTGGAGCTCGCCTTCGTGCTGCGCGTAGAGCTGCGCGATCCGCGGCGCGTCGATCTCGCGCGCCGGCAGATCGAACGCGACGCGGCCGTCACGCAGCGCGACGATGCGCGGGAACTGCGCGAGGGCCGCGTCGACCTGGTGCAGGCTCGTCACGAGCGTGACGCCGCGCTCGCGCGCGCACTCGACGAGCGTGGCGAGCGCACGCTGCGCGCTCGACGGGTCGAGCGCGGCGAGCGGCTCGTCGACCAGCCACAGGCGCGCCGGCGAAAGCAGCGCGCGTGCAAGCGCGACGCGCTGGCGCTCACCGCCCGAGAGCCGATCGACGCGCTCGAACAGCTTGGCGTCGAGATCGAAGCGCGCGAGCGCGGCGTGCGCGGCGGGAATGTCGTGCGGATAGAACAGCGAGCGCAGGCTGGCCGCAAGGCCCATCGCCGGCAGGCGCCCGGCCAACACCGCGGTGACGACGCGCTGCCGCGGCGGCAGCGGCGGCACCTGCGGCGCGAGGAACAGCTCGCCGCGCAGGCGCTGCAGCGCGCGCGACGGCAGGCTCCACGGCGCCACGCCGTCGAGCATGAACTCGCCCGCCGCCGGCCGCAGTGCGCACGCGAGCACCTGCAGCAGCGTCGTCTTGCCGGCACCCGACGGGCCGATCACCGCGAGCTGCTCGCCGGCGCCGATCTGCAGGTCGATCGCGTCGAGCGCCGGCACGGCGGCGGCGCGCGCGGCCGGGTGGCGCGCGGCGAGCTGTGTCAGCGCCAGGTTCAAGCGCGCGGCCTCGGGCCTGTCACAGCAGGCCGGCGCTGCGCGCCGCGGTCTCGATGCCCTTGTAGTTCTCGGCCTGGGTCGGCACGAAGCGGGTCGCGCGCTGCAGCTCGAGGATCTCCTTGCCCGCCGGATCGCTGCGGTTCAGCGCGAGGAAGGCCTGGGTGAGCTTCGCGCGCAGCGCCGCGGGCATGTCGGCGTGGACCGTCCAGTTGTAGTCGTAGTACGGCGGCGTGGTGTAGAACGGGATCACCTTGGTCGGGTCGACGCGCTTGTCGGCGACGAACTTTTCCCACACCGAGATGTTCAGCGCACCGGCCTGCACCTTGCCGGCCGCGACCGCGGCGATCGTCGCGTCGTGCGCGCCGCTGTAGGCGACGCGGCGGAAGTCCTTGTCGGGGTCGACGCCGGCCTGCAGCAGGAAGCTGCGCGGCATCAGGTGGCCCGAGGTCGAGCTCTGCGAGCCGAAGCTCACGTCCTTGCCCTTCAGGTCGGCGAGCGTCTTGATCGACGCGTCGCCGGTGATGAAGACCGAGCGGAACCTCTCGTCTTCCTCGCGCTGCACGATCGGGATCGCCTTGCCGCCCGAGCGGATCTGCGCCTGCACGAACGTGAAGCCGCCGAACCACGCGAGATCGACCTTGCGCGAGGCGAGCGTCTCGACGGCCGCGGCGTAGTCGGTGACCGGCGTGAACTCGACCTTCATGCCGAGCTTGTCTTCCAGGTACTTGACGAGCGGCGCGGCCTTGCGTGCGAGTTCGGTCGGCGATTCGTCGGGGATCGCGGTGACGCGCAGCACCTGCTGCGCGAACACGGCGCTCGATGCCGCGAGCAGCAGGCCGGCGAACGCGGCTTTGAGGAAGGCAAACGGGGTGGGCAGCTTCATGGGTCGGTGGTCTCGCGTTCAGGTCAGCCGCGCTGCGGCAAGGCGCCCCACTCTATCGCGACGAGCCGGCTATGCTCGATCGTCCGGCGTACGCGTCGCCGGCCGCACCCCCAAGGCCCACCCCGATGAACCCACCCGAACGCCCCGTCGAACCCCGCCTGACCTCGCTCTCGCACGGCGGCGGCTGCGGCTGCAAGATCGCGCCGGGCGTGCTCGCGGAAATCCTGAAGGGCACGGCCGCGATGCCGATCCCGAAGGAATTGATCGTGGGCATCGAGACCGCCGACGACGCCGCGGTGTACCGGCTCAACGACACGCAGGCGCTGATCGCGACGACCGATTTCTTCATGCCGATCGTCGACGACCCGCACGACTTCGGCCGCATCGCGGCGACCAACGCGATCAGCGACGTCTACGCGATGGGCGGGCGGCCGATCTTCGCGCTCGCGCTCGTCGGCATGCCGATCGACGTGCTGTCAACGCAGACGATCGGGCGCATCCTCGAGGGCGGTGCGTCGGTGTGCCGCAGCGCCGGCATCCCGATCGCCGGCGGCCACACGATCGATTCGGTCGAAGCGATCTACGGCCTCGTCGCGCTCGGCCTCGTCCACCCCGACCACGTCAAGCGCAATGCCGACGCGTGGCCCAGCGATCTGCTGGTGCTCGGCAAGCCGATCGGCGTG
Source organism: Burkholderiaceae bacterium (assembly GCA_035554275.1). Taxonomy (GTDB): domain Bacteria; phylum Pseudomonadota; class Gammaproteobacteria; order Burkholderiales; family Burkholderiaceae_C; genus LMDS01. The sequence continues at coordinate 712 of DATMIN010000056.1, read as the reverse complement.
GGTGTGATGTCGGCGGCGCTGAAGAAGGGTGAACTCGACGCGGCCGGCTACGCGCGGATGATCGACTGCACGACGCGGCTCAACACGCCCGGGCCCGAACTCGCAGCACTCGCCGGCGTGAACGCGCTGACCGACGTCACCGGCTTCGGCCTCGCCGGCCACACGCTCGAGATGGCGCGCGGCGCGCGCTGCGATGCGCGGCTCGCGTGGTCGGCGGTGCCGCTGCTGCCGGGCGTGCGCGCGCTCGTCGAGCACGGCTTCGTCACCGGCGCCTCGGGGCGCAACTGGGCCGGCTACGGTGTCGACGTGCAGTTGCCCGGCGGCTTCACCGACGCCGACCGCGCGCTGCTGTGCGACCCGCAGACCAGCGGCGGGCTGCTCGTGGCGTGCACGCCGGCCGCGCTCGACGCGGTGCTCGCGGTGTTCGGCCGCCACGGCTTCGACGAGGTCGCGGTCGTCGGGCGGATGGAGGCGTCGGCGACCGGCGCAGCGCGCCTCGTGGTCGACTGACGTGCAACCCGGCGCGAGCGGGCCGCACATGCGTTCTCCAGATAAGAACAGCATTTTTTGTCGCTTCCGCGAGTGACGGTCGCCGTCGATACTGCGCGACTCCATGAATTTTCAACAGTTGCGCTCCGTGCGCGAAGCCCAGCGCTGTGGCTTCAACCTCACCGAAGTGGCCAAGGTGCTGCACACCTCCCAGCCGGGCGTG
>DATMIN010000055.1:0-2011 GCA_035554275.1 Burkholderiaceae bacterium | reverse complement strand
AGTGAGCGCAGCGAACGAAGCGAGTTCGGCGACGGGCCGCGAGACCGATGCACGTCGCCCGGACACAAACAGTCCAGTGGACTGTTTGTGCCTGGCGGCGCTCCGAGCCTCTGGCTCGGAGAGGGCAGTCCGAGCGCAGCGAGGACCGCCGAAGCTAAGCGGAGCAGCCCGCCCGGCCGCGCCTTTGCCGCGCAACGCGATGCTCGCCATCTAAACGCCCCAATGCGGAATGTGATGCGCGCCCATCGACACCGCCACGTTCTTCGGCTCGAGGAAGACCTCGTAGCTCCAGGTGCCGCCCTCGCGCCCGGTGCCGCTCGCCTTGGTGCCGCCGAACGGCTGGCGCAGGTCGCGCACGTTCTGGCTGTTGACGAAGCACATGCCGGCCTCGATCGCCGCGGCGACGCGGTGCGCGCGGCCAAGGTTCTCGGTCCAGACGTAGCTCGACAACCCGTAGGCGATGTCGTTGGCCTGGCGGATCGCATCGGCCTCGTCGTCGAATTGAATCAGGCACGCGACCGGGCCGAAGATCTCTTCCTGCGCGATCCGCATCCCGTTGCGCACGTCGGCGAAGACCGTCGGGCGCACGAAGTTGCCCTTCGCCATCGCGGCCGGCAGCTCGGGCGCGTCGAGCCCGCCGGTCAGCAGCGTCGCGCCCTCGGTCGGGCCGAGCTCGATATAGCCGCGCACCTTGGCCAGGTGCGCCGGGCTGATCATCGGGCCGACGAGCGTCTTCTCGTCGAGCGGGTCGCCGACCGTGATGCGGCTGGCGCGCTCGGCGAAGCGCTTCGCGAAGTCGGCGTAGATCGACTTCTGCACGAAGATGCGCGAGCCGGCGGTGCAGCGCTCGCCGTTGTTGCTGAAGATCATGAACAGCGCGGCGTCGAGCGCGCGCTCGAGATCGGCGTCGTCGAAGACCACGAACGGGCTCTTGCCACCGAGCTCCATGCTGAACTTCTTCAGCCCCGCGCTCTTCACAATGCGCTGGCCGGTCGCCGTCGAGCCGGTGAACGAGATCGCCCGCACGTCGGGGTGTGCGCACAGGGGCTCGCCGGCGTCGCGCCCGGTGCCGTGCACGATGTTGAGCACGCCGTTCGGCAGCCCGGCCTCGGTGGCCAGCTCGCCGAAGCGCGCGATCGAGAGCGGCGACAGCTCGCTCATCTTCAGCACCGCGGTGTTGCCGAAAGCGAGGCAGGGCGCGATCTTCCAGGTGCCGGTCATGAACGGCACGTTCCACGGCGAGATCAGCGCGCACACACCGACCGGGTGGTAGAGCGTGTAGTTCAGGTGCGTCGGCGTGGGATACGTGTGGCCGTCGACGCGCGTGCACATCTCGGCGAAGTAGTAGAAGTTGTCGGCCGCGCGCGGCACCAGCTGCTTGCCGGTCTGCGCGATCGTCTGGCCGGTGTCGCGCGTCTCGATCGCCGCGATTTCGGGCACGTGCTTGGCGATCAGATCGCCGAGCTTGACCATCATCTTCGCGCGCTCGGCCGCGGGCAGCGCGGCCCACTTCGGGAACGCGGCCTTCGCGGCGGCCACGGCCGCGTCGATCTCGGCCGCGCCGCCGGCGGCGACTTCGGCGAGCACCGCTTGGGTGGCCGGGTTCACGGTCTCGAAGTAGTCGCGGCCCTCGACGCTGCGGCCGTCGATCAGGTGGTGGATGCGTGGTGTGGAACTCATCGGGGTCGGCTCGGGTTCGCCATCATGGCCCGGAAACGATGCGGTTGACCAGCCGGCCGATGGTGTCGATCTCGCACACCACCTCGTCGCCGGGGTTCACGTTGACCACGCCTTCGGGCGTGCCGGTCAGGATCACGTCGCCGGGTTGCAGCGTCATGAAGCTGCTGAGGTACTCGATCAGCGCCGGCACGTCGTTGATCAGGTCGCGCGTGTGGCCGCGCTGCTTGACTTCGCCGTTGACGAGCGTGCGCAGCGCCAGCGCGTGCGGGTCGGGCACGTCGTCGGCGTCGACGAGCCACGGGCCGAGCGCGGTCGCGGCGTCGCGGTTCTT
>DATMIN010000054.1:0-3636 GCA_035554275.1 Burkholderiaceae bacterium | reverse complement strand
CAACAACAGAGGAACGATTCGCGGGCGTCTTTCAACCCGCAGCCTCCGGCCGGATCGTGCCTGCCCTCCATGCCCTGCGGCATGCGATTTTTCCGTACTTTTGGCAGTGCTACAAACCGGCAACGGCCCGGTGCAACGTCGGACGCGTCCTACACGCGACGCGCCGCGCGTGTGCTAGGCCGCCGCGGCGAGAATCGACCGATGACCGCGCGCCTCCTTCGTCTCGTCACCGCCGGCCTCGTCAGTCTGCTGATGGGTGCCGCGGCGGTGGGCGCGCCGGTCGTCGTCGGCTCGAAGCGCTTCACCGAGTCGTACATCCTGGGCGAGGTCGTGCGTCAGACGCTCGCCGCGCAGGGCATCGCGGCCGAGCACCGGCAAGGCCTGGGCAACACCGGCATCCTCGAGCAGGCGCTGGCGAGCGGCGCGGTCGACGTCTACCCCGAGTACACCGGCACGATCGTGCGCGAGCTGCTGAAGCGGCCCGCGGCCGACGTCAACCCGTCGCTCGAGCAGCTCAACGCGTGGCTCGCGCCGCGCGGCCTGAAGGCCGCGGTGCCGCTCGGCTTCAACAACACCTATGCGCTGGCGATGCGCGAGGCGCGCGCCGCCGAGCTCGGCATCGCGCGCGTCTCCGATCTGCTCGGGCCGGGCGCGCAGGGCCTGCGCTTCGGCCTGTCGCACGAGTTCCTCGAGCGCGGTGACGGCTGGCCGGCGCTGAAGGCGGCGTACCGGCTGCCGCAGACGGCCGGCGCCGGCCTCGACCACGGCCTGGCCTACGACGCGGTGCGCGGCGGCAGCGTCGACGTGATCGACATCTACTCGACCGACGCGAAGGTCGGCCGCTACCAACTGCGCGTGCTGCAGGACGACCTTCGATTCTTCCCCGCGTACGACGCGGTGCTGCTGACGCGAGCCAGCCTCGACACGCAACCGCTGCAGCGCCTGGCCGGCAAGATCGACGCGGCCGCGATGATCGCGATGAACGCGCAGGTCGAGCTCGACGGGCGCAGTTTCGCCGAGGTCGCGCGCGGTTTCGTCGATGGTCGCGCGCTGCCGGCCGGGCGCTCGGCGAGCGGCTTCACGAGCCGACTGTTCGGCGCCGACTTCACGCGCCTCGCGCTGCAGCATCTGCTGCTGGTGTTCGGCTCGCTGGCGATGGCCGTGGCGCTGGGCGTGCCGCTCGGCGTCGCGGCCTGGCGCTGGCCGCGGCTGGCCGGCGCGGTGCTCGGCACGGTCTCGGTGCTGCAGACCGTGCCGTCGCTCGCGCTGCTCGCGTTCCTGATCGCGCTGCTCGGCAGCATCGGGCTGGTGCCGGCGCTGATCGCGCTGTTCCTGTACGCGCTGCTGCCGATCGTGCGCAACACGCACGCGGGGCTGCAGGGCGTGCCCGAAGGCCTCGCGCAGGCGGCGCTGTCGCTTGGGCTGACACCGGCGCAGGCGCTGCGCGAGGTGCGGCTGCCGCTCGCGCTGCCGACGCTGATGGCGGGCGTGAAGACCGCGGCCGTGATCAACGTCGGCACCGCGACGATGGCTGCGTTCGTCGGCGCCGGCGGCTTCGGCGAGCGCATCGTCGCGGGTCTCGCAGTCAACGACAGCGGCGCGATGCTCGCCGGCGCGCTGCCGGCGGCGCTGCTCGCGCTGCTCGTGCAGGCGCTGTTCGATGCGCTCGAGAAGGCGCTCGTGCGCGGCCCGCCACGTTGAGATCGCGCCCGGGCCGCAGGCGACAATCGCCGCATGCCCACGACCCCCTTCGACTGGATCCTGATCGCGCTGCTCGGCGCGCTGCTGTTGCTCGTGCTGTGGCTCGCGCTGCGGCGCATCGACGCCGCGTCGTTGCGCGCCTGGCGTGACGAGTTCCAGTCGACGCTGCGCGCCGACGTGCAGCAACTCGACCGCGGCGTGCGCGACGAGGTCGCGCGCAGCGCCGGCGGCACGCGCAGCGAACTCGCGCAGACGCTCGCGACCTTCCAGCAGACGCTGCTCGCGCAGCAAGGCGACGTGGCGCGCACGCAGAACGAGCAGATCGACAGCTTCCGCACCCAGCTCGCCTCGACACAGCAGCAGCAGGCCGACACGCTCGGCCGCGCCGGCGAGCAGCAGGCGCTCTCGCTGCAGCGCTTCTCGCAACTGCTGACCGACCAGCTGCGCGCGCTCGCGCAGTCGAATGATCAGCGCATGGCCGAGGTGCGCGCGACCGTCGAGGCCAAGCTGTCGGCGATCCAGGCCGACAACGAGAAGAAGCTCGAGCAGGTGCGCGCCACCGTCGACGAGAAGCTGCACGCCACGCTCGAGCAGCGCCTCGGCGAAAGCTTCAAGCAGGTCGCCGAGCGGCTCGAGCAGGTGCATCGCGGCCTCGGCGAGATGCAGCTGCTCGCGAAGGACGTCGGCTCGCTGAACCGCGTGCTGACGAACGTGAAGACGCGCGGCAGCTTCGGCGAGACCCAGCTCGCCGGGCTGCTCGAGGAGGTGTTCACGCCCGAGCAGTACGGCCGCAACGTCGAGACGATTCCGGGCAGCAACGCGCGCGTCGACTTCGCGCTGCGCCTGCCGGGCCGGCGCGACGACGGCCGGCCGCTGTGGCTGCCGATCGATGCGAAGTTCCCGCGCGAGGACTACGAGCGGCTGCTCGACGCGCAGGAGCGCGCCGACCCGATCGGCGCCGAGATCGCGGCCAAGGCGATCGAGATGCGGCTGCGCGCCGAGGCGCGCTCGATCGCCGAAAAGTACATCGCCGCGCCGCACACCGCCGACTTCGGCATCCTGTTCGTGCCGACCGAGGGCCTGTATGCCGAGGCGCTGCGCCGGCCCGGGCTGGTCGAGGCGCTGCAGCGCGACCACAAGATCATGCTGGCCGGCCCGACCACGCTGCTCGCGACGCTGAACAGCCTGCAGATGGGTTTTCGCACGCTCGCGCTCGAGAAGCGCAGTGCCGAAGTCTGGGAGGTGCTGGGCGCGGTCAAGACCGAGTTCGCGAGCTTCGGCGCGGTGCTCGCGAAGACCAAGAAGAAGCTCAACGAGGCCGCCAACACGATCGAAGACGCCGAGACCCGCACGCGCGTGATGACGCGCAAGCTGAAGGCGGTCGAGGCCATGCCGGACACGCGCGCGCAACTGCTGCTGCCCGAGTTGCAGCCCGACCTCGCCGACGACGAGAGCGCCTGAGCGTGGCGAACGCCGCCGAGTCTTCGGCGCCGGCCTCGCGCGAAGGCGCGGCGCTGACGAGCGTGCTGATCGCGCTGATCGTCGGCCAGATCTGCCTGCACTCGACCACCGCCGGCGTCCGCATGGCCGCGCCACTGTGGGTGCTGCGCCAGAGCCATGCCGAGTGGGCGGTTGGGGTGCTGTTGGGGCTGTTCGCGGCTGCGCCGATCGTGCTCGCGCTGGCCGCCGGGCGGCTCGCCGACCGGCACGGTTACCACCGGCCGCTGCGCCTGGCCGTGGCGCTCACGGCCGCCGGCGGTGCGATCGCAGTGGCCGCGAGCTGGGCCGCCGCCGGCCTCGGCTTCGCGCTGCTGTGCCTGGCGGCGATGCTCACCGGCGCCGGCGCGAACGTCGGGATGATCACGATCCAGCGCACCGCCGGCCGCAGCGCGCGCGACCCGACCGAACTGAAGCGCGTGTTCAGCTGGCTCGGCC
>DATMIN010000053.1:0-8768 GCA_035554275.1 Burkholderiaceae bacterium | reverse complement strand
GCAGGGCGGGCTGGGGCTCGCCCAATTCGCGCTGTGCGTCCTGCTCGCGTTCCGGCTCTCGCGCAGCCTGGCGGTCGCGCTGATGCTCGGCGCGATGGCAATGGTGGTGGCGAACTATCGCTACCATCTGCGGCCGGAGATCTTCGCGCTGCTGTTCCTGGTTGCGCTGTTGCTGGTGCTCACCGCGTATCAGGCCCGCCGCGACTGGCGCGTGCTGCTGTGGAGCGCGCCGATCGCGCTGCTGTGGGCCAACTCGCACGGCTCGTTCCTGCTCGGCCCGATTGTCTGCGGGCTGTTCGCTCTCGGCGAGGGGATCGAAGCCCTCCGCGGGAAGGCGGGCGCGCCCATCCGGGCGCGCCTGAGAGCCGCGGCCCAACAGGCCGGCCCGTTTGCGCTGGCGTCGATCGGCACCGCTGCGCTCAGCTTGGCCAATCCCCTTGGGCCAGAGCTGCTGCGCTTCGCGCTGACGCTGTCGGCATCTGAAGTCACAAAGAGATTCGTCAGCGAGTGGACCCCCACCCTGTCGCGCGACTTCATGACCCGAGCGCCGTTCGCGATCTTCATGGGCTCGATCGCGACCGCGGCCGCGGTAGCCGTCGCGTTTCGGCGGCGGCTCACGGCCACCGATGTGCTGCTCCTGTTGGCGTTTGGCTTCCTCGCCCTTCAACGCACGCGCTTTGTCGCACTGTTCGGCTTCGTCATGCTGGCCGTCTGCGCACGGCTGATCGGCTCCGGCACATCCCGGTCGGCGCGGGAGCGGCCGCTGCTGGTTGTTGCCATCGGGAGCGCCATCGCAAGCATTGCGCTGACGCTTCAGTTCGGCAATGTGTGGGGCGCGTTCCCGTACCGCTCGCCCTCGTACAACTTCAGCGCGCCGATGCTCGAGCGGCTCGCGCGGCCGGAGATGAATGGCAACGTGTTCAATTCCTTTGAACTCGGTGGCGAGCTCATCTACCGTGGCTACCCGCGCCTGCGGCCCTCGATCGACTCGCGCATCGACTCGTACGGCGACCGCTATTTCGTCATCCACGAGAATCTTCTCGAGGAGCCGCCGTTGATGAACGAGTTCATCGCCGATTTCGATGTGCGTTACATGCTACTGCTGTGGCGCGACTTCGAGTGGGTCAAGCGAAACGACGGACTCAAGCAGGGCTGGCGCGTGGCCTTCGCCGACCACAAGATGGTGCTGCTCGAGCGCCTCTCGGCAACGCCAACCGGCCCACCGGGGCCAGTCAAGAAGTGACGACGCCGAACGCAAGGTGGCGCAACGCAAGCCAGACCGGCAGGCAGCCCGACTCGGCCGCCCGGGTGATGATGATGCAAGCGCGCATAACCCCTGCTGCAAGCAGTGCGCTTCGCGTCGCGGCGATCGTGTCGTTGCTTGCATTGATCTGCCTCATGACCTTCGTCCCTCTGGGCTCGAACGACGTCTGGCTGCAGGCAAAGATTGGCGAGATCATAGTCACGACAGGCTCGATTCCCACCAGGTTGCTCTTTCCTTTCGCGTGGATCCAGTCGAACCGCTTCAACGCACACGAGTGGCTTCCGTCGATCGTCTTCCACCTTGTGGATCGAACGTTGGGTCTGAACCAGACGAACTATGTGACGGGTGGATTTGGTCTACTCCTCTTTGGCGGTACTGCTGCGCTGGCAAAGCGCCTTGCGGACAACCTGGCGATCGGGCTCATGGCCGCAGGCGCCGCCATGGTCGTCGCCAATTACCGCTCCGATCTGCGCCCCGAGCTGTTCGGCCTGGTATTGATGGTCGCGCTCCTTCACGTCTTGTGGGGATACCAGCAAAGCAGACGGCGCCGTCGACTTCTCTGGAGCATCCCGATCGCCGTCCTCTGGGCGAACTGCCACGGCTCCTTCGTACTCGGCCCGGTTCTCGCCGCCCTGTTCTTCGTCGGCGAGCTTGTTGAGTCGCTTCGCGGTTCTGGCTGGTCGGTGTCTTGGCGGCAGTTTGTCGACGGGTTGCGCGCGGCACTCCCCTACGGGGCGGCTGCTTTCGGCATGACACTCGCAAGTCTGGTCAATCCGCTGGGTGCGGAACTGCTGAGGTTTGCGGTAGCGCTGTCGTCATCCGAGGTTACGCGCGCCTACATCGATGAATGGAAGCCGACGCTATCGCCGGAGTTCATCGGTCGACCGTTCTTCGTTGCTTTCGCAGTGGCAGCCCTTGTCAGCTTGGCCGTTGCGCTCGCGAGGAGACGCCGGCTCACTGCAACCGATGTCTTGCTGCTGGTGGCCTTCGGCGCGTTGGCATTGCAGCGCATTCGGTTCATGGTCTTCTTCGGCTTCGTCGCGTTCCCCGTCTGCGCACGACTGCTTCATGGAGCATGGCAGGCTCGCAAGGCGGAACGAGTTTTGTTCGGCACGATCGCGGCCGTCAGTGCAATCGGCATTGCTGTCGTCGTCAGATTTGGAAACATGATGGGCGCCTACCCGTATGCGTCGCCGTCGTACAACTTCACCGAGCCGATGATCCGGCTTCTGGCTCGACCGGAAATGCAAGGCAACGTGTTCAATTCGTACGCCCTCGGCGCGGAACTGATCTACCGCGCCTACCCTCGCCTTCGACCGTCGATCGACTCACGAATCGATTCGTACGGCGACCAATACTTTCTCCTTCAGGACCAACTGCTTCGCGATGAATACCTGCTCGACGAATTCATCGCCGACTTCGACATCCGCTACATGTTGATCTACTGGAGAGAGTTTGAGCAGTTGAAGAAGATGGAGAGTCTGCAGAAGAACTGGAAGCTGGAGTTCGCCGACCACAAGATGGTGCTGCTCAGACGCTCGGGCCCGCCCGTCCGCTTGCCGCCTTCCGCACCTACGCCTCGCCAGACCGGCCTGCGCGGGTCGCATCCGTAGCAGCACCGCAACCGCTGCATCACCCACCCGCATTACCTGCCCCGCCGCCAACGCCGTGATCCGATGCGGCGACCCGAGCTGCTCGATCTCGACCATCGCAGCCCCGCTCTCGCCCGGCTTGATATGCGTGATGTGCACGTCGACGCTGCCCGCGGCCGGGCACAGATGCCGGCGGGTCTCGATCACGAGGTGCGCCAGTTGCGCGCACCCGCGTCGCGTCGAGCAGTATGATGTCGCGTGTTTGATGCTTGATGCCGAGAGAAGGCCCGCAATGCGCACCACCCTGACGATCGATAACGATGTCCTTGCCGCAGCCAAAGTGCTGGCGTCGCGCCAGCGCAAGACCGTCGGGTGAAGTGATCTCTGCGCTGACACGGCAGGCTTTGAAGCCCTCGACCGTGCATCGCGGGACGCGCAACGGCGTGCCGCTGCTGCCCGTGCGCAGCGGCTCGCCCGCGGCGACACCGGAGCTGGTGAATCAGCTGCGTGACGAATTTCTGTGACGACGACGTTCCTGCTGGACGTCAACGTCTTGATCGCGCTCGTCGATCCCGCGCATGTGCAGCATGACCCGGCACACGAATGGTTTGCCGCTCAAGGCCACCCTGCTTGGGCGACTTGCCCGCTGACGGAGAACAGTGTGTTGCGCATCGTGGGCAACACGCGCTATCCCAACTCGCCGGGCACGCCCGCGGCGGTCGCCCCGCTGCTGGCAACGCTGCGCACGTTGCGCGGGCATGTGTTCTGGCCAGACGACATCAGCCTGCTTGACGCGGAGCGTGCAGATGCCGCGCGCCTGCTCAGCTCGGCACAAATCACCGACACCTACCTGCTGGCGCCGGCTTGCGCCCATGGCGGCCAGTTGGCGAGTTTCGACCGGCGCCTGGTCAAGGACGCGGTGCGCGGCGGCGCACGGCGCCTGCATCTGATCGAGTGACGAAAGCCGGCGACGCTCTCAACCGACTCGCAGGCTCCCTAAGCGATGCGGCCGGGTTCGGCTCTTGTCGCCCGTTGCGAAACATGGGGCTTGCAGGATATGCATTCATATGCATAATTGCGCATGTCTTTCGAGTTCGACCCGGCCAAGGCTCAGGCCAACCTTCGAAAGCACGGCGTCAGCTTCTCTCATGCGGAACAGGCGCTTCCAGATCCCATGGCGTTCACGATCGAAGATCCTGACTCTTCCGGTGAACAGCGCTTCGTGAGTCTCGGCATGGATGCTCTGGGGTCGCGTCCTTGTCGTCATTCACACCCGGCGCGGAGAGCGGACGCGCATCATTTCCGCTCGCAAGGCCAGTCGCGGCGAGGCAGACCGATACCATGCGTGACGAATACGATTTCAGCAAGGCGACGCGCGGAGCGGTCATCCCGTCCCCGGGAAAGACTCGAATCACGATCATGCTTGATGACGAGATCATCGAACACTTCCGAGCCCGAGCCGAGGCAGAAGGTATCGGCTATCAGACGCTCATCAACTCGCTCTTGCGCAAAGCAGTCGTGGGCTCCAGGAAGTCGAAGGCGGACGACAAGCCGCTCACCATTGCCACCCTTCGCCGGATCATTCGCGAAGAACTCCACGATGCGCATCCTGCTTGACGAGTCGCTGGGTGGCTCGCACCACGTGTTCAGCCACCCGTCCCGGGGCGGGCATATCAGCGTGCCGCACCCGAAGAAGGACTTGGGCACCGGCCTTGTCGAGAAGTTACTGAAGCACGCCGGTTTGAAGTGAGGAAAACATCATGAGGTATCCGATCGCCATCGAGCCGGGAACTGCGTGGGGGGTGGTGGTCCCTGACCTGCCCGGTTGCTTCTCGGCAGGCGACACGATGGACGAAGCCATCGTCAATGCGGGTGAGGCGATCACGGGCTGGATCGAAGCGGTACTCGACGATGGCGGTGACGTCCCGATGCCGGGCGCCATCGACGCGCATCGCACCAAGCGGGAATTCAAGGGATGGATCTGGGCGTTGTCGGAAGTCGACGCCTCGGTGCTTTCCGACAAGGCCGAGCGCATCAACATCACCCTGCCGGCGCGCGTGCTCCGACGCGTCGACGAGACGGCAAGCCGCTTGCACGAGAGCCGCTCCGGGTTCCTGGCCCGCGCGGCACTGGAAGCCATCCGACGAGGTGAACTCGCGCGGTAGCGTGCGCGCAGTCGCCAAAGACGGAGTACATCGCGATGCCGATCGACATCGACAAGCTGACCGAAGTCGAACTCATCGACCTCAACAACCGGGTGGTCGCCAGACTGAAGTTTCTGCACCAGATGCGCGCTCACGCCCACATGCTCGACTTCAGCATCGGTCAACGCGTCTCGTTCCAGCCCGAGGGGCAGGCTTTGCTCGCCGGCATCATCACGAAGTACAACCGCAAGACGGTCACGATCATCACCGAGGCGGGCCAGCAGTGGAACGTCTCCCCTGTCTTCCTGCGCAAGACAGAGTCAACCGCAAGGGCCCCGGCGCCGTCTGCACAGATATTCAGCCTGCCGAAGAAATGAGTAGGCCGGCTTCTGCGCGATGAGCGATCCGGTGCGCCGCGCGCCTTGGCCGGGCCCATGCCACCATTTCAGGTTTCACGCAAGCTCAGGCGGCTTCGAGCAGGAACTCGACCTTGACCGCGTCGAATGGGAAGACGATGCCCCCACCTTCGGCGCGATCGAGGACGCCCGCATTCAGCAGCGCGGTGATGTCGGAGCGGACGGCCTTGACATCGCGTTCGACGCGTCGAGCGGCTTCGCGAATGAATGTCTTCATCGTTCCACCTCGCTATGTCCTTCTGAAAATGGCCCATCAGCCGCTCAGGCGTGCTGAACCTGTAGCGGCCCTCTGCCAAGCCGAAATGGCGATGGTCACCCGCATCACCTGCCCCGCCGCCAACGCCCGGATCCGATGCGGCGAGCCGAGCCGCTCGATCTCGGCCATCACGGCCTCGCTCTCGCCCGGCTTGATGTGGGTGATGTGCACGTTCACGCTGCCCTCGAGCTGCGCCAGTTCGTGGCCGAGCGCCGCCGGGCACAGGTGCCGGCTGATGCGGGCGAGCTGACGCTCTTCGTCGCTGAACGCGGTCTCGATCACGAGGTCGGCCACCTTCATGCGGCGCAGCCGCTCCCACAGCAGCGGGTTCGGGCCGGTGTCGCCGGTGAAGACCCACCAGCCGCGCGGCTGGTTCGTGGCCGGGTCGGTGCCGCCGTCGACCGCGAAGCCCACCGCCGCCAAGCGATCTGCACGCCTCGCGGTTGCAACCTGTGCAGTGACGCTATACACTCGATCCGTGATCAAGAATTTCGTGCACAAGGGCCTGGAGGCGTTTTTCGCGACCGGCAGCAAAGCAGGTATTCAGCCGGCACACGCGGCCCGCTTGAAGCGGCAGCTCGCCCAACTCAACCAAGTCGGGATGCCGCGCGACATGAACGTTCCAGGCTGGAAGCTGCACCCGCTCAAAGGTGGGCTTGCCGGGCATTGGGCGGTCTGGGTCAGCGGAAATTGGCGCATGACATTCAAGTTCGACGGAGCCGACGCTTCCGTCGTCGACTACCAGGACTATCACTGAACCGAGGAACGGAAATGAGCCAGATGCACAACCCGCCTCATCCGGGCGAAACCCTTCGCGTAGACGTTCTGCCCGCACTCGGGCTGACCGTGACCGATGCCGCCGCTCAGCTCGGCGTGACGCGCGCCGCGCTGTCCCGCGTGCTGAACACCCGGGCCGGGATTTCGCCCGAGATGGCGCTGCGCCTGGAGCGTTGGCTCGGTGTCGACCACGGCGGCAGCGCAAGTGTCTGGCTGGGCATGCAGACGGCCTTCGACCTGTGGCAGACCCAGAAGAGCGCGAAGCCTGCGCTGAGCAAGATCAAACCTGTGAAGCACGAAGAGCTGGCGGCTTGAACCGGCGCTCGCCTGCTCGCCCCGAACTCCGCGTGGTCGTTGGCGACCTTGGTCGCCGCCTCGCCAGCTGGCGTCTATCAACCCACCCGCATCACCTGCCCCGCCCCTAACGCCCTGATCCGATGCGGCGAGCCGAGCCGCTCGATCTCGGCCATCACGGCCTCGCTCTCGCCGGGCTTGATATGGGTGATGTGCACGTTCACGCTGCCTTCGAGCTGCGCGAGTTCGTGGCCGAGTGCGGCCGGGCACAGGTGCCGGCTGATGCGCGCAAGCTGGCGCTCCTCGTCGCTGAACGCGGTCTCGATCACGAGGTCGGCCACCTTCATGCGGCGCAGCCGCTCCCACAGCAGCGGGTTCGGGCCGGTGTCGCCGGTGAAGACCCACCAGCCGCGCGGCTGGCTCGTGGCCGGGTCGGTGCCGCCGTCGACGGCGAAGCCCACCGCGGGCACGGTGTGCGCGGCGCTCAGCACCTCGATGCGCTTGCCGTTCAGCTCGAGCACGTCGCCCACCGCGAACGGCACGAGCGTGAGCATCGGTTGCTCGGCGCTCGGCAGCCGCGTGAAGTCGGGCCAGATCACGCCGTTGAAGATGTGGGTGCGCAGCGCCGCGATCGTCTCGGGCAGCGCGTGGACCTGGATCGTGCCGCGCCCCTGCGCGTCGCGCAGGCGCATCACGGCGTCGGCGATCAGGCCGATCGAGAGCACGTGGTCGAGGTGCGAGTGGCTGATCAAGATGTGGTCGATGCGCGCCATCGCGTCGAGCTCGAGGTCGCCCACGCCGGTGCCGGCGTCGATCAGCACGTCGCCGTCGAGCAGGAAGGCCGTGGTCTTGCAGCGCGCGGCGATGGACCCGGAACATCCGAGCACGTTGAGGATCATTTGCTGTCGAAGCTGTGCGCCCCGTCCCAGCCGGGTGGCGGGGGCGCGATGCGGTGGTGGGCGGTGCGCTCGCCGAGCTGGCCGTACAGCCCCGCCAGCGCCGAATCGGCGAACCCCGTGCGCAGCGCCTCCAGAGCGGCCTGCGTCTCGTCCCAATGTTGCAGCCGGTACGCGGCGAGCGCAAGCTGCCAAAGTCGCGATTCGTCCTCCGCCTGCGGGGTGGCCGCGGGCGGCGCGGCGATGGGCGTGAAAAGCGTCACGGCGGCGTGCTTGCCCTTGACGCGCACGCGGTCGACCTCGACCCAGCGCCACTCGCCGCTCCCGCCCTCGCTCTCCCCCTCGCCGGCCGCCACGCGCGTGGCCTCGCCGACCAGCAGCGCGACGCCGTAGTGCCGCGTCAGCGCCTCGATGCGCGCGGCCAGGTTCACCGCATCGCCGATCACGGTGTAGCTGCGCCGCATGCTCGAGCCCATGTCGCCGACGCACACGAGGCCGGTGTTCAGGCCGATGCCCAGCGCCACCTCGGGCAGCGCGCGCAGCCGCAGCTGCGTGTTCAGCACACCGAGGCGCTGCACCATCGCGCGCGCGGCGCGCACCGCGTGCGCGGCGTGCGCGGCGTCGGCGAGCGGCGCGCCCCAGAACGCCATGATCGCGTCGCCGATGAACTTGTCGAGCGTGCCGCGGTGCGCGCGGATCACCTCGGTCATGGTCGAGAAGAACGCGTTGACGAGGCCGCGCACGTCCTGCGGCGGCAGCGTCTCGGCGGCCTGCGTGAAGTTGCGCAGGTCGCAGAACATCACGGTGAGCTCGCGGTTCTCGGCGCGCATGTCGTAGCGCGCCGGGTCGCGCGCCATCTCGTCGACGAGCTCGGGAGGCACGTAGCTGCCGAACAGCCGCGCCAGCGAGCGCCGCTGGCGCCCCTCGACGATGTAGCCCCAGACGGTGCTGCCGATGTAGATCGCCGCCGTCAGCAGCAGCGCCGAGGCGAGCGGCAGCAGCAGGCCGTGCATGCGGTAGGCCCACAGGTTCGCGCCGACCAGCAGCAGCACGAGTGCCGCGGTCAGCTGCGCGCCGCGCAGCGCGCGCAGCCGCGGCAGCGCGACGGCGAGCAGCGCAGACGCGATCA
>DATMIN010000052.1:0-3246 GCA_035554275.1 Burkholderiaceae bacterium | reverse complement strand
GGAGGCAGGTCCATCGGGGCGGCGCGGCGCGCCCCGACACGGTAGCCGATCCGGCTCAGCGCGTGGGCGCCGCGCATCGCCCACCCCGGGCTGAGCCGCATGCGCGCGCCGCGGCGGCTATTCGGAGACCAGCTCCGCGGTCTCGCGCAGCCTGGGCGCGAGCCGCACCTTGCGCGCGTAGGCCACCAGCTGCGCGATGATCAGCAGGCTGCACGCGCCGATGAACCAGGCGCTGATCGGGCGCTGCAGGAAGACCATCAAATCGCCGCGCGACAGCAGCATCGCGCGCCGGAAGTTCTCTTCCAGCATCGGCCCGAGCACGAAGCCGAGCACGATCGGCGAGACCGGGAAGTCGAGCATCAGGAACACCGCGCCGATGATGCCGAACACCGCCACCTCGCCGACGTCGAACAGGCTGTTCTTGGTGCTGTAGACGCCCACGCAGATGAAGAACACCGCGGCCGGGTACAGGTACTTGTACGGCACCTGCAGCATCCTGACCCACACGCCGATCATCGGCACGTTGAGGATCACGAGCAGCACGTTGCCGATCCAGAAGCTCGCGACCAGGCCCCAGAAGATGTCGGGGTGCTCGGTGATCAGCTGCGGGCCGGGCTGGATGCCCTTGATGATCAGCGCGCCCAGGATCAGCGCCATCACCGCATCGCCCGGGATGCCGAGCGACAGCGTCGGGATGAAGTCGACCTGCGTCTTCGAGTGCGCCGAGGCCTCGGGCGCGGCGACGCCTTCGATCGCGCCCTTGCCGAAGCGCGACGGGTCCTTCGCGATCTTGCGCTCGAGCGCGTAGGCGATGAAGGTTGTGATCGTCGGGCCGGTGCCGGGCATCGCGCCGAACAGCGTGCCCACCATCGTGCCGCGCACCATCGGCCAGAACGCTAGTCTCATCTCGGCGCGCGTCGGCCGCATGTCCTTCATGCTGACCTTCGCGTCGCTCGCCTTTACCGTCGTGCGGTTCACGCTGACGAGGAAGTCGGCGATGCCGAACAAGCCCATGCACAGCGCGCCGAGCTCGACGCCGTCGGCCAGATCGGGAAAGTCGAAGGTGTAGCGGATCGTGCCGCTGATCACGTCGGTGCCGACCACGCCGCACAAGAGGCCGAAGATCGTCATCGCCACGCCCTTCAGCGGCGAGCCGCGCGACATCGTCGCGCCCGCGAGCAGGCCGAGCAGCATGATCGAGCAGATCTCCGTGGGCCCGAACTTGAACGCGATCTCCACCAGCAGCGGCGACAGGAAGATCATCACGATGATGCCGACCGACGCGGCGAAGAAGCTCGCCATCATCGTCACGCCGAGCGCCGCGCCGCCGCGCCCGGCCTTGGTCATCGGGTAGCCGTCGAGGCACGTCACCGCGTGCGGCGGGTGGCTCGGCAGGTTGAGCAGGATCGCGCCGATCGCGCCGCCGTACTGCGAGCCGTAGAAGATGCCGGCGAGCATCAGGATCGCCGGCACCGGCGCGATCACATAGGTCAGCGGCAGCAGCATCGAGATCGTGGTCAGCGCACCCATGCCCGGCAGCACGCCGATCAGGTTGCCGATCAGCACGCCGAACACGCTCCACATGAAGTTGCTCGGCTGCAGCGCCACGCCGAAGCCGTACCAGAGGTCGATCAGGGATTGGTGCATGGTGAGAGTTCCTCGATCAGACCCACTGGAACAACGGCAGCTGCAGGTTCAACCCGTAGTGGAAGACGACGAGGCAGAACAGCGTCGCGCCGGCGGCGAGCAGCGCCGAGCCCTTCCAGGTGGCGGTGCGGTCGCCCATCGCCGAGACGAACACCGACGCGAACGTGGCCGGCAGCAGCCCGCCGTGCTCGCCGAGCACGACGAAGCCGGCGACACCGCCGAGGATGCAGCCCCAGCCGCGCCAGTCGACCGCGCTCGCATGCGCACCGTGGCCCGGCAGCGGATTCACCATCTCGCGCCGGCCCGGCGGCGCGGCGGTGACGCCGATCGCCACGCCCACCGCCATCATCAGCACGCCGAGCACGACCGGGATGAAGCCGGCGCCCATGCGATTGAGGTTGCCCATCCGGTAGCCGAGGCCGAGCGCGAACACGCCGGCGCCGAGCGCGAGCAGCAGCAGCGCGCCGAGGTGGTCCTTGCCGAGGTTTCTCTTTGGTTGCTGCATCGCGTGTGTCTCCGAAGGTCGAGGCGCCCGCGGCCAGTCTAGGGAGCGGGCTCGCGCGTGCGCTGTGGGAACTACGTAATCGGCGCGATCGGCGGCGCGGCCCGCCGGCCCAACAATCGGCCATGCGCGCCCCGCTCCGCTCCATGCTTTCGCGCTGGCTGCTGCCGCCCGGCACCGACCCGGCCGCGGCGCCGCTGCTGCTGGCGCGGGCGTTGCGCGCGCTCGGCGACGGCTTCGTCGCGGTGCTGCTGCCGGCGTATCTGCTCGCGCTCGGCCTGGGCACGCTCGAGGTCGGCATCCTGAGCACCGCGACGCTGCTCGGCTCGGCCGCGGCGACGCTCGCGGTCGGTGCCTGGGGTCACCGTGCCGGCAGCGGCACGCTGCTGCGCGCGGCCGCGCTGCTGATGGCCGCGACCGGCCTCGGCTTCGCGGCGCTGTCGTCGTTCGCGCCGCTGCTGGTGGTCGCGGTCGTCGGCACGCTGAACCCGAGCTCGGGCGATGTCAGCGTGTTCCTGCCGCTCGAGCACGCGCGGCTCGCCGGCGCCGCGCAGGGGCGGGCGCGCACCGCGCTGTTCGCACGCTACAGCGTGCTCGGCGCGTTGTGCGCGGCGCTCGGTGCGCTCGCGGCCGGCGTGCCGGATGCGATCGCGCACGCTGCCGGCATCGCGCGGCTCGATGCGCTGCGCGGCATGTTCGTGGTCTACGCGCTGATCGGCATCGCGGTGTTCGCGCTGTACCGGCGCCTGCCCGCGGGCGCGGCGCACGAGGCGGTCGCGCCGGCGCCGCTCGGGCCGTCGCGCGGCGTGGTCGTGCGTCTCGCGGCGCTGTTCAGCGTCGATGCGTTCGCCGGCGGGCTGGTCGTGAACTCGCTGCTGTCGCTGTGGCTGTTCGAGCGCTTCGGCCTGTCGCTCGCGCAGGCCGGCGCGTACTTCTTCTGGGCCGGGCTGCTGAGTGCCGCGTCACAGCTCGCGGCGCCGCGCGTGGCGGCGCGCATCGGCCTGCTCAACACGATGGTGTTCACGCACCTGCCGGCCAACGTCTGCCTGGTGCTGGCCGCGCTCGCGCCGAGCCTGCCGCTGGCGCTGGCGCTGCTG
>DATMIN010000051.1:0-6274 GCA_035554275.1 Burkholderiaceae bacterium | reverse complement strand
GCGGCGGTGTACGCCGCGCGCAAGGGCATTCGCACCGGGTTGCTGGCCGAGCGCATGGGCGGGCAGACGATGGACACGATGAGCATCGAGAACTTCATCTCGGTGCTCGAGACCGATGGCCCGAAATTCGCCGCGGCGCTCGAGCAGCACGCGAAGCGCTACGACGTCGACATCCTCAATCTGCAGCGCGCCGACAAGCTGATCCCGGCCGATCCGGCCACCGGCCTGATCGGTGTGCAGCTCGCGAACGGTGCGACGCTGAAGAGCCGCAGCGTGATCCTGTCGACCGGCGCGCGCTGGCGCGAGGTCAATGTGCCGGGCGAGCAGGCGTATCGGAACAAGGGCGTCGCGTACTGCCCGCACTGCGACGGCCCGCTGTTCAAGGGCAAGCGCGTCGCCGTCATCGGCGGCGGCAACTCGGGCGTCGAGGCGGCGATCGATCTGGCCGGCATCGTCGGCCACGTGACCTTGCTCGAGTTCGGCGAGCAGTTGCGCGCCGACGCGGTGCTCGTGAACAAGCTGAACAGCTTGGCGAACGTGGTGGTCCACACGCAGGCGCAGACGACCGAGATCACCGGCGCCGACGGCAAGGTAAACGGCCTGAGCTACACCGATCGCGCCAGCGGCGAGGCCAGGCGCATCGAACTCGAGGGCGTGTTCGTGCAGATCGGCCTGGTGCCGAACACCGAGTGGCTGAAGGGCACGCTCGAGCTCTCGCGTCACGGCGAGATCGTCGTCGACAGCCGCGGGCAGACCTCGCTGCCCGGCGTGTTCGCGGCCGGCGACGTGACGACGGTGCCGTTCAAGCAGATCATCATCGCGACCGGCGACGGCGCCAAGGCCGCGCTCGGCGCGTTCGATCACTTGATGCGCACGTCGGTGCCGGAACCGGTCGCCGCCTGAGCGATCAGGCCGGCGCCGCCGCGGCCTGGCGGCTGACGCGCCAGCCGTCGAGCGTGTAGAGCACGAGCGCGAGCCAGATCAGCGCGAAGCCGGCAAGCCGCGTCGCGCTGAACGGTTCGCGGAACACCCACAGCCCGACGACGAACTGGATCGACGGCCCGAGGTACTGCACGATGCCGAGCGTGGCCATCGACAGCCGCCGCGCCGCGGCCGCGAACAGCAGCAGCGGCACCGCGGTGATCGGCCCGAGCGCGATCATCCAGGCGTTGGTCAGTGCGTCGGGTGCCGGGAAGCTCGCGGTGCCGTGCTGCGCCGCGAGCGCGAGCACGAGTGCCGCCAGCGGCGCCAGCAGCAGCGTTTCGAGCGTCAGCCCTTCGAGCGCGCCGAGCACCGCGATCTTGCGCAGCAGCCCGTAGCCACCGAACGTGACTGCGAGCAGCAGCGCGACCCACGGCGGCCGCCCGGCCAGCACGGTGAGCCACACCACGCCGAGCGCGGCGAGCGCCAGCGCGAGCCACTGCGCGCGACGCAGCCGCTCGTGCAGCAGCGTCACGCCGAGGGCCACGTTGACGAGCGGCGTGATGAAGTAGCCCAGGCTCGCATCGATCACGTGGCCGTTGCCGACGGCCCAGATGTACGCGAGCCAGTTCGCGCCGATCAGCAGCGCGCTCGCGATGAACGCGCCGAGCACCTTCGGCTGCCGCATCACCGGCCGCAGCCACGCCCACTGCCGGCGCGCGGTCAGCACCACGACGAGGAACAGCAGGCACCAGACCACGCGATGGGCGAGGATCTGCGGCGCCGGGACCGTGGTGACGACGAGGAAGTAGAGCGGGAACAGCCCCCACCAGACGAAGGCGAGGGCGCCGAAGACGAGACCGGACGGCAAACGATCAACCAGCCGGCATCAGGCGGTCGCCGTACTGCTCGCGCAGCCGGTTCTTCAGCATCTTGCCGGTCGCGCCGAGCGGGATCGACTCGGCGAACACCACGTCGTCGGGTGTCCACCACTTCGCGATCCGGCCCTCGAAGAACGCGAGCATCTCGTCGCGTGTGAGCTCGGCGTTCGGCTTCCTCACGACGATCAGCAGCGGCCGTTCGTCCCACTTCGGGTGCTTGGCGGCGATGCACGCCGCCATCGCGACCGCCGGGTGCGCCATCGCGATGTTCTCGAGGTCGATCGAGCCGATCCACTCGCCGCCGGACTTGATCACGTCCTTGCTGCGATCGGTGATGTGCATGTAGCCGTCGGCGTCGATCGTCGCGACGTCGCCGGTCGGGAACCAGCCGCGGCCTTGCGCGTCGGGCACGAGCGGGTTGCCGCCTTCGCCCTTGAAGTATTCGCCGATGATCCACGGCCCGCGCACCAGCAGCTCGCCGGATTGCGCGCCGTCCCACGCCAGCTCGGCGCCATCCTCGCCGACGATCTTCATGTCGACGCCGTAGACCGCGCGGCCCTGCGTGGCCTGCACCGCGAGGCGCGCGTCGAGCGGCTGGTCGATGTGCTTGCCCTTCAGGATCGCCGCGGTGCCGACCGGGCTCATCTCGGTCATCCCCCAGGCGTGGATCACCTGCACGTCGTAGCGCTCCTGGAACGTGCGCATCATCGCCGGCGGGCAGGCCGAGCCGCCGATCACGGTGCGGCGCATCGTCGAGAACTTCAGGTCGTTGGCCTCGACGTAGCCGAGCAGCCCCTGCCACACCGTCGGCACGCCGGCCGACAGCGTGACGCGCTCGGCCTCGAACAGCTCGAACAGCGATTTGCCGTCGAGCCCCGGCCCCGGAAACACCAGCTTCGCGCCCATCATGCAGGCCGCGTACGGCAGGCCCCAGGCGTTGACGTGGAACATCGGCACGACCGGCAGGATCGTGTCGCGCGCCGAGCAGTTCAGCGCATCGGGCAGCGCGATCGCGACGGTGTGCAGCAGCGTCGAGCGGTGGCTGTAGAGCACGCCCTTCGGATTGCCGGTGGTGCCGCTCGTGTAGCACAGCGACGAGGCGAGGTTCTCGTCGAAGGTCGGCCAGTCGAAGCGGTCGCTGTTCGCGTCGACCAGGTCCTCGAAGCATTGCAGGTTCGGGATCTTGGTTTCCTTCGGCATGTGCGCGCGGTCGGTCATCACGACGAAGGTCCGAACCGTCTTGACGCGGGCGCAGATCGCCTCGACCAGGGGCAGGAAGGTGAGGTCGAAGAACAGAACCCGGTCTTCGGCGTGGTCGGCGATGTAGACGACGTGGTCCGGGTGCAGGCGCGGGTTCAGCGTGTGCAGCACCGCGCCCGAGCCCGAGACCGCGTAGTACAGCTCCATATGGCGGTGGCCGTTCCACGCGAGCGTGGCGACCCGCTCGCCCGACTTCACGCCGAGCTTGGCGAGCGCGTTCGCCATGCGCCGCGCGCGCGCGGCCATCGTGCGGTAGGTGGTGCGATGGATGTCGCCCTCGACCCGGCGCGACACCACTTCCTGCTCGCCGTGATGGCGCTCGGCGTGCACCAGCAGCGACGAGATCAGCAGCGGCTGCTGCATCATCAGACCGTTCATTTCGGATTGTCTCCGTCAGGGGCGCACCCCGGAAAATCTTTGGATTGATTGTGGCGCAGCACCGCGGCATGATGCCCCGCGTGGCCCGTATCGTTTTTACCCAGCAGCTCAAGCGCTTCACCGCGACGCCCGAGGTCGACACCGCCGCGGCCACGCTGCGCGGCGCGCTCGACGCGGCCTTCGCGCTGAACCCGCAACTGCGCGGGTACGTGCTCGACGACCAGGGCCACCTGCGCGCCAACGTCGTCGCCTTCATCGACGGCCGGCGCAGCCGCGAACGCGTGCGGCTCGACGATGCGCTGCGCCCCGACAGCCGGGTGCACGTGATGCAGGCGCTGTCGGGCGGCTGACTTTCATTCGGAGGCTCGCTTCATGGAATCACGCGCCTGGGTCGCGACCCGCAAGGGCCTGTTCGAATTGCGCCGGCGCAGCGCGGGCTGGGCCGTCGAGCGCGTCGGCTTCCTCGGCGAGCCGGTCTCGATGCTGCTGCCGCCGCGTGCCGGCGGGCGCATGCTCGCGGCGCTCAACCTCGGCCACTTCGGCGTCAAGCTGCATGCCTCCGATGATGCCGGCGTGAGCTGGCACGAGGTCGCCGCGCCGGCCTATCCGCCGCAGCCCGCGGGCGAACCGGCCGGCGGCGTGGCGTGGAAGCTGGTGCAGATCTGGGCGCTCGAGGCCGGCCACGCCGGCACGCTGTGGGCCGGCACCTTGCCGGGCGGGCTGTTCCGCTCGAACGATCGAGGCGAGTCGTGGCAGTTGGTCGAGTCGCTGTGGAACCAGCCCGGCCGCGCCCAGTGGTTCGGCGGCGGCTACGACGTGCCCGGCATCCATTCGATCTGCCCGCATCCGCAGCGCGCCGGCGAATTGCTCGTGGGCATCAGCTGCGGCGGCGCGTGGGTGAGCCGCGACGACGGCACGAGCTGGCAACTGCAGGCCGACGGCATGCGCGCCGCCTACATGCCGCCCGACCAGGCCGGCAACCCGAACACGCAAGACCCGCACCGCATCGTGCGCAGCCCGACGCAACCCGACGTGCTCTGGTGCCAGCACCACAACGGCATCTGGCGCTCGGCCGACAACGCGCGCTCGTGGCAAGAGATCACCGGCGCGCCGGGCTCGACCTTCGGCTTCGCGGTCGCGGTGCACCCGAGCCAGCCCGACACCGCGTGGTTCGTGCCCGGCGTGGCCGACCAGCAGCGTGTGCCGGTCGGCGCCGCGCTGCAGGTCAACCGCACGCGCGACGGCGGCCGCAGCTTCGAGGCGCTGCGCGCGGGCCTGCCGCAGCGCGACTGCTACGACCTCGTCTACCGCCACGGCCTCGCCGTCGACGCGAGCGGCGAGCGGCTGCTGATGGGCAGCACCACCGGCAACCTGTGGGCGAGCGACGACGGCGGCGAGCGCTGGGAGCGCTTGGCCGTCGACCTGCCGCCGATCGCCGCGGTGCGATTCGACTGAGGTCCGCAAGCACGTTCGTGCGCCGAGTGTGGCAAACACCGCACATCGCGGCCTGCGAACGTGGGGGCAACCCCCAGGCGAGGGATGTGTTGTCACACACCACGCCTGAAAATCATGGCAGGCGTGAACCCACCGGCACGGTCGGGCGTTGTCATGCTGTCGGCCGCGGTGCGTCGCCCGGCCGGTCTCAGGAACCGCCATGCCGCAAACCTTCAACGTCGGAGCCCGTTCGCTGTTCGTGACCGCCACGGCGTGGGTGTTCATCGTGCTGGCCGCGCTCGGCAGCGTCTCGGCGCTGGTGCAGAACGCGGCGGTCGCCTCGCTGCTGCCCGATCTGCAACTCGCGACGGGGCAGGCGCCGCTGCCGCTGCTCACCGGGCTGCTGCTCGGCTATCTGCCGTGGGTGGTGGGCACGGGCCTGGCGATGTCGCTCGCGACGCTCGCCTCGGCGATCGGCCTGCTGCTGCGCCTCGACTGGGCGCGCCGCACCTTCATCGCGCTGCTCGCGGTGGCGATCTTCGCGAACCTGCTCGGCCTGTGGCTGCAGCAGGAGGTGGTGCAGTCGGTCGTCAGCAACACGCTGACGCACTCGCCGATCCCGCAGCAGGCGCTGGGCGTGTTCGGCGGGTTCGTCACCGCCGCGCGCGTGATGGCGGTGCTGATGACGCTGGCGGCCTGCTCGCTGCTCGGCGCGATCATCCGGCGCCTGATGTCGCCGACGGTGCGCCAAGAGTTCGCCTGAGCGCGGCCCGTCAGAGCGCCAGCTCCCAGGTTTCGCCGACGAGTTCGTGGCCGAAGCTGCGGTGGGCTTCGGAGCCGGTCAGCCGGTAGCCCGCCTTGCGGTAGATGCCGCGCGCGGCGAGCAGGTTGGCGTTGGTCCACAGCACGATGCGGCGGTAGCCGGCCGCACGCGCGAAACGCTCGCATTCGTGCACCAGCCGCACGCCCAGGCCGAGCCCGCGCGCTGACGGCTCGACCAGCAGCATGCGCAACTGCGCGCTGCCGTCGATCGGCGCGTGCGTCGTCTCGTCGCGGGCCTGGACGAGGAAGACGCTGCCGAGGTTGATGCCGTCGCGCTCGGCGATCCAGCACGCTTCGCGCGCGGGCTCGAAGTGCTCGACGAAGTCGGCGGCGATGCGCGCGACGAGCGCCTCGAAGCACATGTCCCAACCGAATTCTTCGGCGTAGAGCGCGCCGTGGCGCGCGATCACCCAGCCGATGTCGCCGGGCCGGTGCGGGCGCAGCACGGCGTCGTGGTCGGCGCGCGCGGCGGGCTCGCCGAGCAGCCGCTCGACCGTCGCCATCGCCTGCAGCAACTGCCGCTGCTGGGCGTCGCCGAGCGGCGCGAGCAGGGCATCGACCTCGGCCTGCGAGCGCGC
>DATMIN010000050.1:0-5715 GCA_035554275.1 Burkholderiaceae bacterium | reverse complement strand
GCCACGTGCCCCGCCGGCACGTGCGCCGCCGCCGAGTCGACGTGGCCGGTCTGGTCGTCGAAGAAGAAGTCGGGCTCGAACTCGCGCAGGAACTCGCCCTTCGGCAGCCCGCCGAGGAACATCGCCTCGTCGACCTCGATGTTCCAGTCCATCAGCGTGCGGATCGCGCGCTCGTGCGCCGGGGCGCTGCGCGCGGTGACGAGCGCGGTGCGGATGCGCATCGCCCGCGACGGCTCGCGCTGCAGCCGCTGCAACGCGAGCAGCAACGGTTTGAACGGCCCGCCGGCCAGCGGCGTGGCCGAATGATCGCGCTCGTGCGCCTGGAACGCATCGAGCCCGCCGTGCCGGTAGACGCGCTCGGCCTCGTCGGAGAACAGCACCGCGTCGCCGTCGAACGCGATCCGCACCTCGTCGGGATGCTCGACCGACGCGCGCGCCGAGTGCGGGTACACGCGCGCTGCGGGCACACCGGCGCCGAGCGCCGAGCGCACGTCGGCCTCGTTGGTCGAGAGAAACAGGTGCGCGTTCAGCGGCCGCAGGTAGCGCCACGGCGACTCGCCGCGCGTGAACACGCCGCGCTGGATCGGCAACCCGTAGTGCTGCGCCGAGCGGAACACGCGCATGCCCGAGACCGGGTCGTTGCGCGACAGGATCACGACCTCCACGCGCGGCGCCGGCCGCGCGTTCGTGGCCCCTGATGGCGTCGGCCGGTTGAACGCGAGCAGCTTGTTGACGAGCGAGAACGCGACGCCGGGCCGCGCCGCGAGCTCGAGCCGCTCGAGCTGCAGCTGCATGTAGGCGCGGTCGTCGTGCGCTTCGAAGTGCTGGTTCTCTTCCTCGAAATCGAACAGCGCGCGCGACGAGATCGCGACCACGAGCTGGCCTTCGAGAGAGGTGGGCATGCGCTCGATGATACGAGCGCGATTCGCGTGCGCCGGGTGGCGCGGGCCCGTCTGTCAGGCCTTCAGTGCGAGCCGAACCCGATCGCGCCGCGCCGGCCGCGCGTCTCCGGCAGGTCGCGCGGCTCGACGCGGTCGCGCGCGTCGAGCTTGGCGTTGCCGAACCCCGTCATCCACGCGCGGCGCATCTCGCGCGGCGCCATCTCGGCCATCGCGTCGAGCACGTCGTCGGCGGGCTCGGTGTCGAAGCGCTCGCCCCAGCCGTGATCGGCGCGGATCGAGCGGTACAGCTTCGCGGCGATGCGGCGCGCCGCGTCGCGATCGGGCGCCTGCACCTCGTAGACGTTCATCCGGTTCAGGATCGGGTCGGGAATGGCGCGGCCGTCATTCGCGGTCGCGACCCAGATCACCTGGCTCGCGTCGATCGGCACCTCGGCGAACTCGTCGGTGAAGCAACCCGCCGTGTCGTGCTCGAGCAGGCTGTACAGGGCGCCGAGCGGGTCGTACGCGTGCTCGCCGCCGGCCTTGTCGATCTCGTCGACCACCATCACCGGGTTCGCGTACTGGCCGTCGACCAGCGTCTCGAACACCTTGCCGGGCCGCGCGCCCTTCCACTGGCTCGACGCGCCGCTGAGCAACCAGCCCGCGGTCATCGAACTCATCGAGAGAAAGCCCATGCCGGTGCCGAGCAGCACCGAGAGCTCGCGCGCGAAGTGCGTCTTGCCGACGCCGGGCGGGCCGAGCAGCAGCAGCGGCGTGATCTCGAGCGCGTCGCGGCTGTCTTCGCACAGCGCGAGCTGGCGCTTGATGTCGTCGAGCACCTCGGCGAAGTTCGGCAGCTCGTCGTAGAGGTGGTCCATCACCGGCAGGCCGGAGGGCTTGACCTGGAAGCGCTCCGGGCCCTTCTCGAGCATGCGCTCGTAGGTGGAGCGCAGGCCCTCGTGTTCCTTGTGCGGCAGCTTGTCGAGCTTGCGGCCGACCTCGTCGACGCGGTAGAGGCTGCGCATGCGCGCGATCGGAATCCCGCTGCGAGGCCGCACGGCCGGAACCGAAACGTGGGAAGCGGTCATCGACAACCCTCCGAAGCAACGAAGCGCAGAGCCATTCGATCACAGGCTGCGTCATCTCAGCCAGGGAACAACCCCGCGAATTGCCGTCAGTTGCCGTGCAGTTTGCGTGCCAGCCGGCAACGCGTCGGGCTACTTGACCCAGGTGTTGAGCTGGATGATCGGTAGCAGCACGGCCAGCACGATCAGCATCACCACGCCGCCCATCGCGACGATCAGCAACGGCTCGAGGATCGTCGCCATCTGCATCGCGCGGCGCTGCACCTCGGCGCCGAGCTGGCGCGCGGCGCGCTCGAGCATCAGCGGCAGCTGGCCGGTCTGCTCGCCCAGGCGCGAGAACATCGCGAGCAGCCCGGGAAAGCGCTTCTTGCCGGCCAGGGCCGAGGCGAGCGGCGCGCCTTCGCGCACCTGCACCAGCGCATCCATCGCGTCGGCGCGCATCGCGCGGTTCGACAGCGTCTCGCTCGCCGCCTGCAGCGCCTTCAGGATCGGCACACCGGCACCGGCGAGCATCGCCAGCGTGCCGGCGAAGCGCGCCGCGTTGTAGCCGCGCGCGAGCTTGCCGATCAGCGGCAGCTCGAGCCAGCCGGCGTCGAAGCTCTGGCGGAACAGCTCGTTGCGCAGCATCGCCATCAGCAAGCCGACGCCCGCGGCGAGCGCGAGCAGCAGCGCCCAGCCCCAGTTGCGCAGGAAGGCGCTGATCGCCAGCATCGCCACCGTCAGCGCCGGCAGCGCGCGCTTCGAGCTGCTGAACACCGACGCGACCTGCGGCACGACGTAGGTGACGAGGAAGATCACGATCACGATCGCGATCAGCGAGACGATCGCCGGGTACAGCGTGGCGCCGATCAGCTTGCCGCGCAGTTCCTGGCGTTCTTCCAGATCGTCGGCCAGGCTCTCGAGCACCTTGCCGAGCGCGCCGCTCTGCTCGCCAGCCGCGACCACGCCGCGGTAGACCTCGTCGAACTCGCGCGGCGCGCTCGCCAGCGCGCGCGCGAACGGCGAGCCGCTGTTGACCTCGCTTTTCAGGTGCGCGACCAGTTCGCGCTGGCGCGGGTCTTCGGCTTCCTCGCTGAGCGCCGTCAGCGCGCGTTCGAGCGGCAGCCCGGCGCCGACAAGGCCGGCGAGCTGGCGCGTCCAGACCGTCAGCCCGGTGGTGTTGAAGACGCGCCGCGTGAAGCGCAGCCCTTCGCCGCCCGTGCCGGCCGAGGCGACCAGCGTGACCCCGAGCGGCACCAGCGCCTGCGCGCGCAGCTGGCCGCGCGCGGCCTTCGCGTTCTCGGCCTCCAGCAGGCCGGTGGTCGACCGGCCGGCGGCGTCGAGGGCTTCGAACTTGTACGCGGGCATGGTGGTGGCCTCAGCGCGGCGCGAGCCGCATGTGGCGGCGAGCTTGGTCCCAGCCGCGTCGAGTCAGCTTCAGCAACGGCTTCTCGAGCGCATAGTGCATCAAGATGCCGAGCGATATGCCGAACGCGAGAAATATGGCGACCGTTGCCCACAGGGGCAGAGGGCGGCCCAACGCGCCCAGAACGCGTGTGGCCACGCCAAAGCCGGTCTGGTGGAACAGGTAGATCGAGTACGACGCGTCGCCGAGCACGCCCAGCGCCGTCGAGCCGCTCTTGATGAGCGGCGAGAGGCAGGCGGCCGCGTAGACGATGAAGGTGGCGGGCACACCTGCATGCAGCCAGCGCGCGGCGTGCTCGACGTTGCCACCCGCGAGCAGCGCGACCGCCGCACCAATCAGCAGGCCGCTCAGCAACGGAACCGAGCGCGGGCGCGGCCAATGCAGGTAGACGTAGGCGATCGCGATGCCGAACGCGAACTCCAGTGCGATCGGGTGGGTGTAGAAGGTGTACGGCGCGTTGCCCGGCTGCGGCCAGAGATTCCCGAGCATGCTGGCGGCCAGGAGCGTGACGATGGCCGGCAAGCGCCACCGCCCGAGGAACATGCACAGTGCAAACAACAGGTAGAAATACATCTCGTAGTTGATCGTCCATCCCGGCACCATCGCCGGCCAGATGGGACCGGCGTTGCCGCTGGAGAAGCGCGGCACGAATGCGAAGTCCTTCGCGATGTCGAGCGTCGCAATCCCGGACATCCACTGGGACCGGCTCGAATACGCGAGCACGATCCAGTAGAGCGGTACGACCCGCATGACCCGCTTGAAAAAGAAGTCGGCCGGCGTCATGTCGCCCGCGGCGGTGGAGTAAGTCATCACGAAGCCACTGATGACGAAGAACACGTCGACACCACGCTGTCCGATGGCCGGCCAGTCCGGGGTGGACGGCGCCATGCCGCTGGCATGGTAGAAGACGACCATCACGGCGGCGATGCCGCGCAGATACTGGATGAGGCGGATCTCGGGCAGCCTGCCCACAGCGGCCACGTTCGGGTTCACTCGCGCGTGACGCGCATGACTTCTTCCGGCGAAGTGATGCCTTCGGCGACCAGCCGCTCGCCGTCTTCGCGCATCGAGCGCAGCCCGGCGGCCTCGGCGGCGACGAAGATCTGCGACTCGGCGGCGCGGCCGTGGATCAACGCTCTTACCTGGTCGTCGACCGCCATCAACTCGTACACGCCGGTGCGGCCCTTGTAGCCGGTGCTGCCGCACTCGACGCAGCCGACCGGGTGGTAGCGGCCGCGCGCATCGATCTTCTTGCAATGCGGGCAGAGCTTGCGCACCAGGCGCTGGGCGAGCACGCCGATCAGGCTCGAGCTGAGCAGGAACGGCTCGACGCCCATGTCGATCATCCGCGTCACCGTGCTCGGCGCGTCGTTGGTGTGGACGGTCGCGAGCACGAGGTGGCCGGTGAGAGACGCCTGGATCGCGATCTGCGCGGTCTCGTAGTCGCGGATCTCGCCGATCATGATGACGTCGGGGTCCTGGCGCAGGATCGCGCGCAGCGCCTTCGCGAACGTCAGGTCGATCTTCGGATTCACCTGCGTCTGGCCGATGCCGGCGAGTTCGTACTCGACCGGGTCTTCGACCGTCAGCACGTTGGTGCTGGCGGTGTCGATGCGGCCCAGCGACGCATACAAGGTGGTCGTCTTGCCCGAACCGGTCGGCCCGGTCACGAGCACGATGCCGTGCGGCTGCTGCACCAGCCGGTCGAACTTTTTCAGCACCTCGCCGCTCATGCCCAGGCCTTCGAGCGTGAACTTCGATTCGGCCTTGTCGAGCAGACGCAGCACCGCACGTTCGCCGTGTGCCGAGGGCAGGGTCGAAACCCGCACGTCGACCGCGCGGCCGCCGATGCGCAGCGAGATCCGGCCGTCCTGCGGCAAGCGGCGCTCGGCGATGTCGAGCTCGGCCATGATCTTCAGGCGCGAGATCAGCGCCGCGTGCAGCGCCTTGTTCGGCTGCACCACTTCGCGCAAGGTGCCGTCGACGCGGAAGCGCACCGAGCTGCTGCGTTCATACGGCTCGATGTGGATGTCCGAGGCGCCGTCCTTCGCGGCCTGCGTCAGCAGCGCGTTCAGCATGCGGATGATCGGCGCGTCGTTCGAGGCATCGAGCAGGTCTTCGATCGCCGGCAGCTCCTGCATCATGCGGCTCAGGTCGACCGCGCTTTCCACCTCGCCGATCACGGTGGCGGCGCTCGACTCTCCGCCGGCATACGCCTTCGCGATGCGGTTGGTCAGCGTGTTGGCGGCCTCGCGCTCGAGCGCGTCGACGTCGTACATGCGCAGCACTTCGCTCAGCGCCGAAAGCTGCACGGACTCGGGCGCCCACAGGACGAGCTGCGAGC
>DATMIN010000049.1:0-6846 GCA_035554275.1 Burkholderiaceae bacterium | reverse complement strand
CTGGTCGCCGGCGTCTGGACGCGCGATGGCTCGCGCGCGCTGCGGATGGCGCGCGCGCTGAAGTGCGGCCAGGTGTTCGTCAACAACTACGGCGCGGGCGGCGGCGTCGAGCTGCCGTTCGGTGGCGTCAAGCACTCGGGCCACGGCCGCGAGAAGGGCTTCGAGGCGCTGTACGGCTTCTCGACGTTGAAGACGATCGCGATCCACCACGGCTAGGAGAACAGGCGCATGAGACTCGAAGGCAAGGTCGCGATCGTGACCGGCGGCGGCTCCGGCTTCGGCGCCGGCATCGCAAGCAAGTTCGTTGCCGAGGGCGCGAAGGTGCTGATCGCCGATCGCGACGAGGCCGGCGGCGCGCGCGTCGCCGCGGCGCTCGGCGCGAGCGCGAAGAGCCTGCGCGTCGACGTGTCGAAAGCCGCCGACGTGCGCGCGATGGTCGATGCCGCGCGCGACCACTTCGGCGCGCTGAACGTGCTCGTCAACAACGCCGGCGTGTCGCATGGGCCGCAACCGCTCGAGGACGTGACCGAGGACGACTTCGACCGGATCCTGGCGATCAACGTGAAGGCGATCTATCTGGCGGCGAAGATCGTCGTGCCGCTGTTCAAGACGCAAAAGCACGGCGTGATCCTGAACATCGCGAGCACGGCTGGCGTCAGCCCGCGGCCGCGGCTGAGCTGGTACAACGCGAGCAAGGGCTGGGTCATCACCGCGACGCGCGCGATGGCGGTCGAGCTCGCGCCGTTCGGCGTGCGCGTGGTCGCGCTGAACCCGGTCGCCGGCGAGACGCCGCTGCTCGCGACCTTCATGGGCGAAGACACGCCGGCGATGCGCGCGAAGTTCCTCGCGACGATTCCGCTCGGCCGCTTCTCGACGCCCGAAGACCTCGGCAACGCCGCCTGCTTCCTGTGCAGCGACGAGGCCTCGATGATCACCGGCGTCGGCCTCGAGGTCGACGGCGGGCGCTGCATCTGAAGCGGCCGGTGCTGTTCCGGCGCCGCGAGGTCTGGCTGCCGACGTGGCAGGGCACGCTGCTGCTGCTGGCGCTGCTCGCGCTGGCGGTCGTCGCGGCCGGCCGCGGTGCCTATGGCTTTCTCGCGCCCGAAGCGCCGGCGCAAGGCGCCGACGGGCGCGGCGCGCGCACGCTCGTCGTCGAAGGCTGGCTCGATGCGTCGGAGCTGGCGCAGGCGGCCGCTGCGTTCCGGCGCGGCCGCTACGAGCGCGTGCTGACGACCGGTGGGCCGATCGATGCGGGGCTCGACCCGGCCGGCTGGAAGACGTATGCGCAACGCGCCGCCGTGGTGCTGCGCGCGAACGGCCTCGATGCGGTGCCGGTGATCGCGCTGCCGGCCCCGCCCGGGTCGCGCGACCGCACCTACCGCAGCGCGCTCGAGGTGCGCGCGTGGGCGGCGCGCTCGGGCACCGTGCTCGACGCGGTCGACGTGTATTCGGCCGGCGTGCATGCGCGCCGCTCGCGGCTGCTGTTCCGCGAGGCGCTGGGGCGTCGGGTCGAGGTCGGCGTGCTCGCGGCGCTGCCTGAAGGCGGCGATGCACAGCGCTGGTGGACCAGCAGCGAGGCGACCAAGCTCACGCTCGGCGAGGGCCTGAGCCTGGCGTGGACGCTGTGCTGCTTCTGGCCCGGCCCGCCGCCGTGAGCGGCGCGTTGTCGATCGCGTGAACAGGCCCTAGAAGCTTTCCCACTCGTCGCTGCTGGGCGCGGCGGCGGCCGCCGTCGCTGCGATGCGGGGCGCCGGTGCCGGCGCGGCGGCGCGCGGCTCGACCTTGATCCGGGCCACGTTGGTGGCGCGGTTCGGGCCGCGGCGTTCGACCGGTGCCGCCGGCGCCGCCGGTGCTGCCGGCGCCACCGGTGCCTTCGCGACCGGTGCCTTCGCGACCATTGCCGGCGCGCGCGGCGCGGGCACGACCGGCGCGCTCGCGACCGGCGTGGCCGGTGCCGTGCGCGCCGCCGTCGCCTGAGCGAGCTTGAACACCGCCACCGCCTGCACCAGCTCCTGCGCCTGCTGCGTCATGCTCGCGGCGGCGGCCGCGCTCTGCTCGACGAGCGCGGCGTTGCGCTGCGTCGCGTGGTCCATCTGCGTCACCGCCTGGCCGACCTGCGCCACGCCGGCGCTCTGCTCGGTGCTGGCCGCACTGATCTCGCCGACGATGTCGGTCACGCGCTTGATCGCATCGACGATCTCGGTCATCGTGCGGCCGGCCTGGTCGACCAGCTCCGAGCCCTGGCCGACGCGCTCGACGCTTGCCTGGATCAGCGTCTTGATCTCCTTGGCCGCCGCCGCGCTGCGCTGCGCGAGGCTGCGCACCTCGGCCGCGACGACCGCGAAGCCGCGCCCCTGCTCGCCGGCGCGCGCGGCTTCCACCGCGGCGTTGAGCGCGAGGATGTTGGTCTGGAACGCGATGCCGTCGATCGTGCCGATGATGTCGGCGATCTTGCGGCTGCTGTCGTTGATGCCCTTCATCGTCTGCACGACCTGCTCGACGACCGCGCCGCCCTTGACCGCGACGGTCGAGGCGCCGAGCGCGAGCTGGTTCGCCTGCTTCGCGTTGTCGGCGTTGTTGCGCACGGTCGCGCCGAGTTCGTCCATCGTCGCGGCGGTTTCCTGCAGCGCGCTGGCCTGCTGCTCGGTGCGGCTCGACAGGTCGTGGTTGCCGTGCGCGATCTCGGCGCTGGCGCGGGCCACGTTCTCGGAGCCGCGACGCACGTCGGTCACCGCCGCGGCGAGCGCCTGCTGCATCGATGCGAGCCGGAACATCAGGCTGCGCTCGTCGCCGGCCTTCAGGGCAATCGTCGACGTGAGGTCGCCCTCGGCGACCGCCTTCGCGACCGCCGCCGCCGCCAGCGGCTCGCCGCCGAGCTGGCGCAGCAGATGGCGCGTGATCGCCCACGCCATGCCCATGCCGAGCACGAGCGCCGCGCCGAGCAGGCCGGCCACCCACAGCCGGCCGCGCGTGTAGATCACGCTGACATCGACCGCGGCCTGCTTGCCGCCGTCGAAGCCGTACTGGGTCAGCTTGTTCAGCGCGCCCATCGTCTCGTCGAACGCCATGCTCGCGGCGCCGTCGCTGATGTCGGCGGCGTCCTGCTGCTTCTTCGCGCGGCCGAGTTCGACGACGCGGCGCTCGGCCGCCTGGTAGTCGCCCCAGCCCTTGGTGAATTTGCCGAGCAGTGCGCGCTCGGCGTCGGCGGCCGGCAGCGCCTGGTACTGGGCCAGCGCGGTCGCGACCAGCTTGGACGAGGCGCCGATCTTCTCTTCGTACTCCGCGTGGTAGCTCGAGTCGCCGGTGCGGCCGTGCTTGACCTCGTTGTCGCGCACCTCGACCAGCGCGTTGCGGATGTCGGCCAGCAGGCCGACGCCGCGCAGCCACTTGTCGGCGAGCGCGGCCGACTGCGCATCGACCCGCGCCAGCCCGTCGAGGGCGAGCGCGCCGACCGCGGCGGTCAGCACCAGGCTCAGCGTGAACGCGGCATACAGCTGCCGGCCCACGCCCATGCGCGCGAGGCGCCCGCGCCAGCGCGAGAGGAGCGTTGTCTTCACGATGATCACCCGGGTCAGGGGGCCTGGATTACTTCTTGTGGCCGACGTAGCTCACGCCGACGACCTTGCCCGCGCCGTCCTTGATCGGGTTGTAGCAGGCGTCGTAGGCGGTGCCGAGCACGTCGATCGGGCCGCAGAACTGCGCGCCGGTGCTGACGGCCTTGTAGGCGTCGTTGCGGGCCAGTTGCGTGCCGACGCCGCGCTTGCCTTCGGGCGTGAGCACGTTGGTGCTGACGCGCACGAACTCGTCGCCGTCCTTCACGAACACGGTCGCGGTGGCGTTGTGCGCCTTGCGCACCGCGTCGACGACGTCGTAGTTGTTGTTGATCTTGCGCTCGCCGAAGTACAGCGCGGGCACGGTCTTCTCGCCGGCCTTGTCGGTGCCGTCGACCTTGGGCGCGCCGATCTTGGCCAGGCGGGCGTCGAGATCGGCAATCGTGGCCTTCGGGTCTTCGGCACGGGCCGAGGCGGCACCCAGGAGCAGGGCGGCGGCGATGGCGAGGGGGGCGTATTTCATGGTGGTGGTTCCGTTCGGTTCGGGTCGATGAGCGAGGGGGCGGCGCGTGCGCACCGTCCACCGTGAACCTTGCGTATCGGAAGCTGGCGCGCCAACTTGAGGCCGGCGTTTGGGCCCGGTCAGCTGCCGAGCGCTTCGTCGAGCACTTCGACCCAGTGCCGCACCGGCGTCGTGGTGCCCGACTGCAGGTGCTGGATGCAGCCGATGTTGGCCGAGACGATCACCTGCGGCTCGAGCGGCGCCAGCGCGGCCAGCTTGCGCTCGCGCAACTGCTTGGCGAGCACCGGCTGCAGCACCGAGTAGGTGCCGGCAGAGCCGCAGCACAGGTGGCTCTCGTTCGGCGCGGTGCGCACCTCGAAGCCGAGCGCCGCGAGGTGCGTCTCGACGCCGCCGCGCAGCTGCTGGCCGTGCTGCAGCGTGCAGGGCGGATGAAACGCAAGCTTGGTCGTCGCCGGCTTCGCCTGCAGCCTCGGCTTCAGCCGCGGCACCAGATCGGGCAGCAGCTCGCTCAGGTCGCGCGTCAGCGCCGCGATGCGCGCGGCCTTCTCGGCGTAGGCCGGGTCGCGCGCGAGCGCGTGGCCGTAGTCCTTCACCGTCACGCCGCAGCCCGAGGCGTTCATCACGATCGCCTCGATGCCGTCGAGCGAGCCCGGCCCGCCGGAAACCAGCGGCCACCACGCGTCGATGTTGCGGCGCATGTCGTCGCGGCCGCCCTCGGCGTCGTTCAGGTGGGTGCGGATCGCGCCGCAGCAGCCGGCCTCGTCGGCCACCACGGTCTGGATGCCGGCGGCGTCGAGCACGCGCGCGGTCGCGCTGTTGATGTTCGGCAGCATCGCCGGCTGCACGCAGCCCATCAGCAGCAGCACCTTGCGCGGGTGGGTGCGCGTCGGCCACTGACGCGCGCGCGCGTCGGGTTTGGCCGGCACCTTGTCCTTCAGGCGCGCCGGTACCAGCGGGCGCAGCGCCTGGCCGAGCGCCAGCGCCGGCGCGAACAGCGGCGAGGTCAGGCCTTCCTTCAGCAGCCAGCGCGTCGCGCGCTCGCCGGCCGGGCGCTCGACCTGGTCGTCGACGATCGGCCGCACGATGTCGATCAGCGCGCCGTACTGCACGCCCGACGGGCAGGTGCTCTCGCAGTTGCGGCAGGTCAGGCAGCGGTCGAGGTGCAGCTGCGTCGCGCGCGTCGGCACGTGGCCCTCGAGCACCTGCTTCATCAGGTAGATGCGGCCGCGCGGGCCGTCGAGCTCGTCGCCGAGGAGTTGATAGGTCGGGCAGGTCGCGGTGCAGAAGCCGCAGTGCACGCACTTGCGCAGGATCGCCTCGGCGGCGTCGCCGTCGGGGGTGTTCTTGTATGCCGGCGCGAGGTGGGTCTGCATTCGGATCAGAGGTCGGGGTAGAGGCGGCCGGGGTTGAAGATGCCCGACGGGTCGAACGACTTCTTCAGCTCGCGGTGGATGCGGTCGAGCGGCGCGCGCAGCGGCGCGAACGCGCCGGCCGACTTGTCGTGCGCGAGAAAAAGCGTCGCATGCCCGCCGGCCTTCGCGGCCGCGTCGCGCACCGCGCCGGCCGGCGCCGCGCTGCACAGCCAGCGCTGCGCGCCGCCCCATTCGATCATCAGCTCGCCCGGCAGCGCGAGCACCGGCGTGGTCGGCGGCACCGACAGCCGCCACAGCGCCGCGCCGCGGGCGACCGCGTCGCGCGCCGCGATGAAGAACTCGTCGGTGTGGTCGCGCAGGCCGGTCCAGAATGGCGCTGCGTGCTCGGGCTCGACCACGTCGCCGCCGACGCGCACGCGCGCCGCCTGCACCGCCGCGAGCGCGCCGCGCAGGCGCACGATCAGGTTGCCGTCCCACCAGGCGCTGGCGTTCAGCGGCACGGCAACACCGCCCCATTCGTTGAGCTGGGCCAGCGCCGTGCGCTGATCCATCTCGAGGCGCAGCGTGACGGTCGCCGGCGCCATCGGCAGCACCTTCAGCGAGACCTCGAGGATCACGCCGAGCGTGCCGAGCGAGCCGGCGAGCAGGCGCGAGACGTCGTAGCCCGCGACGTTCTTCATCACCTGGCCGCCGAACGTCAGCACCTCGGCGCGGCCGTTCAGCAGCGTCGCGCCGAGCACGTGGTCGCGCACCGCGCCGACCGCCGCGCGCGCCGGCCCCGACAGACCGGCCGCGACCATGCCGCCGACGGTTGCGCCGCGGTGCCGCGCGCTCAGGCGCTCGGCGCCGGCCGCGTAGCCGAAGTGCGGCGGCTCGAACGGCAGGCACTGGCCGTTCGACGCGAGCAGCGCCTCGAGGTCGGACAGCAGCGTGCCGCAGCGCGTCGTGACGACGAGCTCGGTCGGCTCGTAGCTCGAGGTGCCCTCGAGCACGCGCGTGTCGAGCGGCTCGCCCTGCGGCGCCTCGCCGTAGAAATCCTTGCTGCCGCCGCCGCGGATGCACAGCTGCGCATTCGCGGCGCGAGCCGATTGCACGCGATCGATCAGAACCTGCAGTGCGGGATCGTTGTGGTCCATGCCCGGCCGGTCAGAAGCGCGGAATGTCGGCGAACGGCAGCAGCCCGCGCCGCACGTGCATCTTTCCGTACTCGGCGCAGCGCGCCAGCGATGGGATCGCCTTGCCCGGGTTCAGCAGGGCCTTCGGGTCGAACGCGCGCTTCAGCGCCAGCATCTGCTCGCGCTCCTCGGGCGCGAACTGCACGCACATCGCCGAGAGCTTCTCGATGCCCACGCCGTGCTCGCCCGACACCGTGCCGCCCATCGCGACGCTCGTCTCCAGG
>DATMIN010000048.1:0-5491 GCA_035554275.1 Burkholderiaceae bacterium | reverse complement strand
GGAGTGCGCAACACGCTCATGAGCATGTGGCTTGTCGCTTTCGTATTCCAAGCCCTACCTGTAGCTCTCATGCAAAGCCGCGCCGATGCAGACCTTTCGTCCGCAGCATCGACGCTGCCACGGGTCGAGGGAACCTCCTTCGCGGGCGACTGGCGCCTGCTGTTTCTTAACGGCGACGTGGCGCTGGTTGTCCGCCTTAGCGATCAGAGTCTGCCGCGGACCTACGCATTTGCGAAAGTGACCGAGGGAGCGGTACGCATTGTTCGAGCGCAGGCGAAGTGACTGGTGCTGCGGACAAGCAGCGCCTACCATTGGGCCTCGTGTGTCACTTTCGTGCTGCACTCACGAACAGCCACCGGCCGCAAACCCGCGCCAGTGCTGGGTTTCAGCGGAATCGAGTTGAGGGTCAGCGCTGGGCGGCGGTCAGACCGCCGTCTGGCGGCGCTCCCGCTTCAGCGCGGGCGTGAGGTCGTCGTCGTTCACCTCGAGCGGCGGCACGGTGTCTTCCCAGGCGGTGGAGTGGAAGGTGCGGTTCGGGCCGGCGGCGAGCCATTCGGCGCGGCCGCGCTGCAGCCGCTCGTCGCGGCGCTGCAGCAGCCAGTCCACCAGCACCCAGGCGCCGACGGCGGCGACGACTACGATGACGGCGGTCAACATGCGGGGGCTCCTGCGGGGGCAGCACGGGCTGCGAATGGCCCGGCCGTCGAGCGCGAATGTACGCGACGTTACGTTTCGTCGCACCCCTTGAATGCAGGTTGGGAACCCGCTCAGCTGAGCTGCTTGAACGCCATCACCGCCTGGTTGCGCAGCGTGCGCAGCAGCGAGAGTTCCTTGTCGCCGAGCGCGATCCCGCCGGGCTGCGCCTTGTCAGCGTAGATCAGCGCGAACGGCGCGCCCTTCATCTGCATCGGCAGCAGCAGGAACGCCGGTGCGTTGACGTGCTCGCGGTACCACAGCGGCAGGCGCGCCGCGATGTGGGCGACGGTCGCGTCGGTGATCAGCGTGTCGGCGCCCTTGATGCAAACCGCGCCGAACAGATCGCCGCCAGCCTTCAGCGGCACCTTGATCTTGGCCGCGACGTTCTCGGCGCCATCGCCCAGGCCGAAGCGGCCGGTGATCGTCTCGGTCTTCGCGTCGCGCAGGCAGAACACCACGCGGCGGAAGCCGAGCGCGCGGTACATCGTCTCGAGGATCATCCGCAGCACGTCGTTGAGGCGGAAGTCCTCGACCATCGTGTTGGTGATGTCCTGGATCCCTGCGGCGAGCACCTCGGCGGCGTTCTCCTGCGGCGTGCGCAGCGTCTGCGACTCCAGCGTGATCGTCGCCTGCAGCGCGTGCGGCACCAGCGAATCGGGCTCGCGCGCCGCCGGCGCGCCCGCCGCGCCGCCTGCCGCGCCGAGCGCGGCGGCAGGCGCGAACAAGCGCCGCGCCGCCGAGCCCGGGCCAACCTGCAGGTTCATCGTCTCCGCCATCTGCACCAGCCGCTGCTGCGCGGTCTCGGCCGCGGCCTGGATCGCCTCGGCGCCGACGCCGAGCGTGCGTGCGTGGCGTTTCGCGACTTCGGCCACGCGCGCCTTCGCCTGCTCGGGCTCGGCGCGCAGCAGCGCGTCGGTGATCTGGTTCGCCGCCGAGCCGACCCAGCGCAGCCGCTCGGTCGCGTCCTGCGGCACGCGCGCGGGCGGCTCACCGATCGGCTTGCGCATGCAGCCCTGCAGCGTCGCGGGCAGGCCCCAGGCCTTCGCCACGCCGAGGCCGAGCGCCTCGAAGCTCAGACCGAGCACACTGACCGCGGCCGACTCCTCGCCGACCGCGGCCGCGCCCTGCTGCGACGCCGCGGCGACGATGCCGCGCACCTGGCGCGCCTCGTCGGGAAAGTAGTACTCGGTCAACAGCCGGCCGAGGTTCTGGAACATCGCGCCGAGAAAGGCCTCCTCGCCGGCGCGCGCCAGGCCGCCGAGTTCGCTCGCCAGCATGCCGGCCATCAGCGCGCGCAGGAACGCTTCCTTCAGCTGGTTCGCGTGCGCCTTGTCGTGCATGTGCTCGAGCAGCACCAGGCTCATCGCGAGGTTGCGGATGCCGGCGAAGCCGATCACCGCGACCGCGCGCGAGACCGTGCTGATGTTGCCGCCCGCGCCCGAGAAGTTCGCGGTGTTGACGAGGCGCAGCAGCTTGTTGGTCAGCGCCACGTCCTTCAGGATCTCGCTCGACAGGCTCGCGAGGCTCTCGTTCTCGGAGTTCGCGACGCGCTGGATGCGCGCGACAGAATCCGACAGCGCCGGGAAGTCGCTCTTGTGGCGCATCCGGCGCAGCAGGAAATCGAGTGTGCCGTTCTGGCCCGGCGCGCCTGCCGCGTCGTCGGCCGCGGGCGCGGGCATCAGCCAGGCCTGCAGCGCCGCGCGCAGCGCCGCGGCATCGGGCCAGCGCCGCGCCGGGTCGCGTGCCAGCGCGCGCCGCAGCACCGCGCGCAGCGCGTCGTCGACCTCGGACGAGAGGCTGTCGGGCAGCGCCAGGTCGGTGTTGGCGATGCGGTGCATCGCGCGGAACGGATCGCGCTCCTTGATCAGCTTGTCGCCGCTGAGCATCTCGGTCAGCACGATGCCGGCCGAGAACACGTCCATCGCCGCGCTCGGCAGCCCGCCCTGCGTGGCCTCGGGCGACATGTAGCCGGGCGTGCCGACGATCTGGTCGAGCTTGCCGGTGTCGTGCAGCCGCGCGGCGATGCCGAAGTCCATCACGCGCGCGCGCCCGGTGGCGTCGACCAGGATGTTCGACGGCTTCAGGTCGCGGTGCACGATGCCGGCCGCGTGCGCGGCCTGCAAGGCGTCGAGCACGCCGAGCATCATCGAACAGGCCTCGACCGCCGGCAGCGCGCCGCGCGCCTTCAGGTGCTGCGCAAGCGTCGGCCCGGGCACGTACTCGAACACGAGGTAGGCCTGGCCGGCGTGGGTGTCGGCCTCGAACACCGGCACGATGTTCGGGTGCGTCAGGCGGCTGACGCTGCGCGCCTCGCTCAGCCACTCGTTGACGGTGATCGGATCGGCCGCGGCCGCGGCGCGCAGCAGCTTGACCGCGACCTCGCGCTCGAGGCGCCGATCGAAACCGAGCCAGACGGTCGCCTGCGCGCCCTCGCCGAGGACGCGCCGCAGCTCGAAGCGGCCGACGATCATGTCGCGGCCTGTGGCGGCGCGGCGTCGGCGTCGGCCGTCACGGGCGCATCGCCACGGCGCGCAGTCGGCAGCGCGCGGCCGCGACGCAGCGCGTCGCGCGCGTCCTGCAGCGCGTCACCGAGGTCGCGCACGCTGATGCCGAGCGGGCGGCCGTAGCGCTGCGCCACTTGCGCCAGCGCCGCGGCGGCGCGCGGGCCCGGCAGCGCGGCCGCCTCGACGGCTTCATTGGCGGCGCTCGCGGTCAGGCGCAGCACCTCGGCGTCGGTGTCGGGCTTGCGCACCGGCGCTTCGCGCGGCAGGCGACGCGTCATGTGGATCACGTCGTCGCCGAGGCCCCAGTGGCGCGCCACGGTCGTGCCGAGCGATTCGATGTCGACGCCGATCACCGCGGCGGTCGCGGCGTCTTCGCTCAAGCCCGGCAACTCGGGCGCGCTGCCGTCGCGCGCGGCCGGCAGCGGGCGCGTCAGCAGTTCGATCTGTTCCGCCTCGTCGGCGAAGTGGTAGCGCAGCATCAGGCGGCCGAGGTTCTGCAGCGTCGCGATCAGGTACACGACCTGCGCGTCGTAGCCCTTCGGCCGCAGCGCCTGGGCCACATGGCCTACCAGGCGCACCTGGTCGAGCGTGGCCTGCAGCGCCGCGGCCTGCGGCGGCGCGAGCGGCCCGGGCCACGGCCGCAGCGTGTTCGACGCGAGGCGCACGCCATTCACGCCGATCAGCGAGATGATGCGGCGCAGCGTCAGCACCGGCCCATTGCCCTGAATCTGCGTGCCCTGCACCTGCGCCGTGTTGAGGGTGCGCAGCAGCTCGAAGCTGAGCGCCATGTCCTCGAGCACCTGGTCGGCAATCTCGTCGGTGCGCTGGCTCTCCAGGCTGGTGACGCGCGCGACGCGCGCCG
Organism: Burkholderiaceae bacterium; assembly: GCA_035554275.1. Classification (GTDB taxonomy): domain Bacteria; phylum Pseudomonadota; class Gammaproteobacteria; order Burkholderiales; family Burkholderiaceae_C; genus LMDS01. The sequence continues at coordinate 1,429 of DATMIN010000048.1, read as the reverse complement.
CCAGCCCCGGCAGCGCCGGCAGGTGGCCGACGCTGTGCAGCCGGTCGAGCAGCAGCGCGAGCGGGCCGCCGCCGTCTTCGGCCTGGGCCTCGATCCAGCCGGTCAGCGCGCCCAGCAGCGTGCGCGCGCTCTGGTAGCGCAGCCGCTCCTGGCTCGCGGTGCAGCGGTTGACGATCGCGCGCAGGCCGTCGGGCACCGGCTGCGGCACCGTCCACGGCAGGCGCACGAGCTCGCGCCCGAGCGGCGTCATGCGCGCGATCACCTGCGCGGTGTCGGGCTGCTCGAGCGCCGCGCCGCCGGCGAGCAGGCTGTGCAGCAGCAGGCCGACGGCGAGCACGTCGCGCGTTGCAGCGGCGCGCTGCGCGCGCAGCTCGCTGGTGTCGAGCGCCAGCGTGCGCTCGATCGATTGCGTGCGCGCGGCCTCGCGCGCGGCGCGCGTCGAATCGCCGGCCGCGCCGAGCCCCATCAGGCGGGCGCGGCCGCGCTCGTCGATCAGCACGGTATGCGCTTGCGGGTCGAGGTGGGGAACGCCGGCCTCGTGCGCGAACGCGAGGCCGTGCAGCACGTCGGCGATCCAGCCGACCGCGTCGACCAGTTTCGGCTTCGGGTGCGCGACAAGCCATTCGGTCAGCGTCACGCCCTCGGTGCGCGCGACGGCGAGGTACGGCCAGTGGTCTTGCACGCCGGATTCGGCGACGACCGCGAGGTTCGGGTGATCGAGCCGCGCGGCGAGGCGCGCGTCGCGCTGCCAATGCTCGAGCGCCGCGGTGTCGATCGGCTGCACGCGCGGCAGCGTCAGCATCACCTCGGCGCCGCTGCGCGGATCGAACCCGAGCCAGACCATCGTCGCGACGCTGCGGCCGAGCAGGCGGCGCAGTTCGAAGCGCCCGAACGCGCGGGTCGGGTGCGGCGGCACGGAGTCGGAAGCGGGCAGGAGGTGGGCAGCCATCGGCAGACGGATCGAGAGTCCAGCGATTGGAGCGCGCCCGGCAGCGCCGCAGTAGCCCGATCAGGCGCCCCATCACCAGCCAAATGGCCGGATCGGGAATAGAGCGCGGTCAGTCGATGTCAGTCGATCTCGATCACCGCGCCGGCGCCGGTGATGAACGCGCAGCGCACCGGCTCGCCGGGTTGCGCGCGGCGCACCGCGTCGCGGTAGCGGCGCAGCTGGTCGCGGTAGGCCGCCAGCGCCTGCGGCGTGTGCTGGAGCTTGTAGTCGAGCACCCACCAGGTCGGCCCGGCCGGCTCGTCGAGCAGCACCAGCCGGTCGATGCGCAGCGTCTCGCCGGCGTCGGCCACCGGCACCTCGGCGCCGGCCCAGCGCAGCGGCGCGCCGGCGAAGAAGCGCGCGCAGGCCGGGCTGTCCCAGATCGTGCGGGCGAGCCGCTCGACCGCGTCGCCCGGGGCGCCGAACGCCTGCGCCGCGGCC
>DATMIN010000047.1:0-9093 GCA_035554275.1 Burkholderiaceae bacterium | reverse complement strand
CGTTTGCCGTGCTCCACAACAGCGGGGACATCGCGGGGGCGGCTGTCGACATCGTTCTCGCGCTCGTGGTGCCGATGTGCATCTTTCATGTGTCGCTGGGAATGGTCTCCTATGTCCAGCATACGCATCCTTTGATTCCGTGGTTCGCGCAAGGCGACACCTCGCACGCAGAGTTCGGACAAGAGGCGCTCACGGCGCATGTCCGGATGCCGAAGGGCCTGGCGTCGCTGATCCACAATGGCCTCGACCATGCTGCGCATCATGTCCTGCCTGCGATTCCAAGCTACCGCCTGCGCGAAGCCCAGACTCGTCTGAACGAGATTCTTGGCTGCTCGGCCATCGTTGTGCCGTTGTCGGTGAGCGCGCTTCGAGACATCACCAGCAAGTGCAAGCTGTACGACTACGCGAACCACGTTTGGCTCGACTTCCAAGGTCGGCCGACGACCGTGCGTGCTGAGATTCCGGGGCGTTGGGCTGGCTCGAAAGGGCTGCTCGGGGACGATAGCGGTAGCGGTGGTCGCGTGCAGCCGGTGGCGTTGTAAGACGCGCCCAAGCGGCGGGTCTGGTCGCTGCCAGGCGAGGCAGTCACCGCACCCGCGCTTGGCCCGTCGCCCTTCATGGCGTACGCCATCGCCAGCCTCTTAAGCAACGCCGGGTTGTCGGGGCTGGCCTGGACGGCCTTCAGCGCCCAATCGACCGCGTTATCGTGCTCGCCCGATATAGACGCTTCGTTCGGCGTGACGCAGTTCAGCGCTGCAGGCGTCATCCGCCCGTCCGCTGAGCTCACCGAGTTGCTGTTGGGGCAACCCGCGATCACGCTGAAGACAGGTATCGCGCGTCGATACCGCCGGAGCCACGCCGGTCTACACGGCAGGGCACGCTGGCGGCTCGAATGGCTTGCTGGCACCCTTCGGCGCGTCGCCTCTTCGAGTGTTCCCATGAAAACTCTGCCGATCGCCGTTCTTGTCGCTCTTTCGATCGCTTCGTGTCTTGGAGCCTCGAACGAAGCTCGGGCCGCACCTCTGGAGCTGGCGGTACAGAACGCGAGTCTCGGAACGGTGTCTCTGCAGGCGCTCGGTCGCGAGCTGAAGGTCGGCGACGTCGTCTTCATCCGGATCGACGCAAAGCCGTTCCGCGAAGTCGCTGACGCGACGAACTCGTGGGCCAATCACGTCGGGATCGTCGTCGACACATCGACCGGCGAGCCGATGATCGGAGAAAGCAAGTTCCCCTTGTCGCGCATGACGCGCTTCTCCGACTTCGTGGCCAGGTCGCAGGGGCGCCGCTTGTCGGTCGCCCGCCTCAGGGCCGAAGTGACCTCAGAACAAGGCCTCCAAGTGACGGTTTCGGCGCAGCGACGCAATGGCGTCCTGTACGACACTGGCTTCGACCTGCACTCACGCCGACAGTTTTGCTCCCGGTATGTGCATGAGGTCTTGCTGGAGGCGACGGGTACATCCGTCGGCGAGGTCGAGACGTTCTCTCACCTGCTCGCAAGCCGACCCGGCGCCAATGTCGGGTTCTGGAAGGCGTGGTTCTTCGGCAGCATCCCTTGGAACCGGGAGACGGTTACGCCCGCCAGCCTCTTGCGCAGCTCGGCACTGAAGACGGTCTTCGACGGGGTGGCCGTCGGGCCGAAGTAAGCCTTCGTCCTGTCGCCTGAACCTTCTTCGATCGGATCCTGTCTGGCGGCGGCCAAGTGCCTCGATAGGTCTCGCAATCATGCCATCTCAACTTCTTGAGCAGCTTCTTCCAGCGTCGCTGATTTGTCTCGCCACGCTGGTGTTTCTTGTCGTTGAACGACTTCGCCCGGGCAGGACGTTGCCACACGTGCGCGGGTGGTATGGGCGAGCTGCACTGATGAACATCATGCAACTGACCCTAGTCGGGGTCGGAGGGCTGTTGTGGAACAACTACTTCCGCGAGCACGCCCTGCTCAACTTCGGCCACTGGCGCAGCCCGGTCGCCGAAGGTGCCTTCTACTGGTTCGTCGGGACGTTCGTCTTCTACTGGTGGCACCGCCTGCGTCATGCCAACGGGTTTTGGACGGTCTTCCACCAGGTCCACCACAGCCCAAGTCGCATCGAGGTTCTAACCTCGTTCTATAAGCACCCACTCGAGATCGCCGCCGACTCGATCCTCACGGGCTTTCTCATCTACTGCGTTTTTGGTGGCTCGGCTCTCGCGGGGGCGTGGACCTCATTCTTCGGAGCCGCCGGCGAGTACTTCTATCACTCCAACATTCGCACGCCGAAGTGGGTGGGTCTGTTCATTCAGCGCCCGGAGCATCACTCCATCCATCACGAGCTTGGCGTGCACAAGTACAACTTCGGCGACCTGACGGTCTGGGATCGTCTGTTCGGAACGTTCAAGGAGGCGGATGGGTTTGCCAAGAGATGCGGCTTTCCCGGTCGCAACGAGGAGCGTCTGGCGGAGATGATTGCTTTCGCGGACGTCTATACGCACGCCTCGAGCGAGGCGGCGCCCAGTCTGCGCTGAAATGCGACCGCGGTTCGCCCGCCGCCAATCGCGCCGCCGCCCGCTCCACCCCCCACCCCGGCCGAACGCGACCCCGCGCCCGGCGATCAGTCGACGACGGCCCAGACCACCCGATCGCGGCCGGCGCGCTTGGCTTCATAGAGACAGCGGTCGGCGGCGCGCAGCAGTGCGCCCGAATCGGCCGGCGGCAGCCCGAAGACCAGGCCGATGCTCACCGTGATGGGCATTCTTCCGACGATGTCGGTGAACGAGGTCGCGCGCAGGCGCTCGCGCAGCTCGTTGCAGCGGCGCAGCGCATCCTGCGTCGGGATTCCGGCCCACGCGAGCAGGAACTCTTCGCCTCCCAGCCGGGCCGCGAGCGTCGAGGCGCCGGCGTCGGCCGCCGAGTCGAAGAGGTCTTGCAGCAGCGTGCCGAAGCGCTGCAGCACGAGATCGCCGGCGTCGTGCGAGTGGGTGTCGTTGATGCGCTTGAAGTGGTCGAGATCGGCAATGGCCACGCACAGCGGCTCAGCGCCGACCGAGTCGACGCCCCGCGCCAGCGCGTGCTCGGCCAACCAACGCTCGGCGTGGCGCCGGTTCGGCAGGCCGGTGAGCGGGTCGGTCAGCGACAGGCGCTCGAAGTGGAGCGCCCGCCGGCGCTCTTCGACGATCGCCATCGTGGCGCTCGACTCCGCCACGGCGCGGTCGCCGGCGATCGAGCGGGAGCGCTCGTACGCCGCCGCGTACTGCACCATGTGGTCGTAGGCTTCCTGCCAGCGCTGCAGGGCCGCGAGCACGCGCGCCCGGACCCGCAGGTCGCGGGTATGGGTCCAGGCCGAGGTCGCGCCGCGCGCCAGGCGGCGCGGATGATCGAGCATCGCCAGCGCGCCCGCCGGATCGAGGCGGGCCAACCGCACCTCGGCATAGCTGAGCCAGGGATCGCCGTTGATGTCGCAGCAGCCGAGCTGCTCTTCCACCTGCAGCGACTCCTTCATCGCGTGTTCGGCGGCGGCCAGCTCGGAGGCGGCGAGCCGGGCGCGCGCCACCGACTCCCAGCTCAGCGCCGACGCCGCTTCGGGATGGCGGCGCATGGCCGCCTCGGCGAGGTCTGCGTAGTGGGTGGCGTAGACGAGTTCGCCGCATTCGGCCGCCACCTCGGCAAAGTTCGCGGCGGTCGTGGCCTCGAGGATCGGATCGCAAGCGCCGCGCACCGCGGCCATCGCCTGGTCGACGAGTGCGTAGTCGGCGCCGTCTCGGCTCACGCTGAACAGCGCGGCGACCATCAGCGCTTCGGCGTGCCACGCCGACCCCCCCGACGGCCCGTCGACACGGACCGACGCCTCCGCCCAGCGAATCGCCTCGACCCGCTGCCCCAGCCGATCGCATGTCGACGCCAGGTACATCGCGGCGCGCCGGGCGAGCGCCGGCCAGGGCGCCGCGGCGGCATGCAGCGCCAACTGTTCGGCCTGGGCGGCGGCAGGCTCTCCGAGGCGGCTGGCCGCGTCGCTGGCCAGCAGCCGGGCCCGGATGCCCTGCGGCGCCAGGCCCAGCGCTTCGGCGCGCGCGGCGATTTCGCGGCACGCCTCGGCCACGCCGATCAACGATCGGTAAATGCCCGTCTCGAGCGCGGACAGTTGTCGATCCAAGCCGCTCGCGTCCGCGCCGGGCGGCGGGTCGGTACCACGGGTCATGTCGCACCACCAGGTTGCCCGGCGCATTCTGAGCGCTTATGCGGGCTCGGTGCTTGGTGCTTTGCCCGACTTGCTCACCCGGCCGCCGCCAGCCGCGCCGCCGCCCGCTCGACCCCACCCCTACCGAACGCGACCCCCTGCACCATCATCGCCGCCTCGATGCCGGCGAGCGCGCCCAGCACCATCGCGGCGTTGATGTCGCCGAGGTGGCCGATGCGAAAGGCGCGGCCGGCCAGGGGCCCGAGGCCGCCGGCGATCGCGACCTCGAACCGCTCGCGCGCGACGCCGCGCAGCGCCTCGGGGTCGACGCCGGGGCCGGTCGCGATCGTCGTCACCGAGACCGAGCGCGCCTCGGGCACCAGGCCGAAGAAGCTCAGCGCGCCGGCCTCGCTCCAGCGCGCCACCGCGGCGTGCACCGCGTCGGCGAGCAGCCGGTGGCGCGCGAGCACGCGCACCTCGCCCTCGCGCTCGATCAGCGCGAGCGCGGCCTCGAGCCCGGCGAGCAGGCTCTGCGGCGGCGTGCCGCAGAACTTGCGGTACGAGAGCGCGTTCTGGCGCAGCCGCCAGTCCCAGTAGAAGCGCGGCTGCGGATTCGCGCGCGAGCGCTCCATCGCGTGCGTGTTGACGGCGGTGAACGCGAGCCCGGGCGGCAGCATCAGCCCCTTCTGGCACGCGCCGAGCGCCACGTCGCAGCGCAGCGCGTCCATCTCGAACGGTGCGGCGCCGAGCGAGGCGACGACGTCGACGACGTACAGCGCCGGGTGCTGCGCGCGGTCGATCGCGCTTCGGATCGCGGCGAGGTCGCTGGTCACGCCGCTGGCGGTGTCGGTGTGCACCGCGAACACCGCGACGATCTCGTGGGCGCTGTCGTCGCGCAGCGCGGCCTCGATGTCGGCCGGCGCGATCGGCAACCCCTCGACCCACGGCGTGCGGATCACCACGCCGCCCATCGCCTCGGTCTGCACCGCCCACGAATCCGAGAAGTGGCCGGTGCCGGCGACCAGCACCTTCGCGCCGGGCGCCACCACGTTGGCGATCACCGCCTCCCACGCACCGTGGCCGTTGGCGGCGAAGAGGAACACGTCGTGCGCGGTGTGCAGCAGGCGCTTCAGGCCGGCCTCGCAGGCGGCGATGGTGGCGTCGACGCGCGGGTCGGCCAGGTCCATCGGCTGGCGGCTCATCGCGTGCAGCACCTCGTCGGGCACGCGGCTCGGGCCGGGCGAATGCAGGAAGCGGTGGCCGGGCAGGCGGGCGATGGCGCTGTTCATGCGGCGGGGTGGCGACGGGGTGACGGTGGGCCGATCGTAGTCGCGCCCGGCCGCCACCCTGCCTGTCACCGCGCGCTCAACGCGGGCGGCCCGTGCCGTTCGCGAGCTCGACGGCCTTCAGCGAGCTCATCAGCCCGAGCAGCGTGGCCAGCGCGTTGCCGTCGCCACCGGCGCCGCCGAGCTGGATCTGCGGCACCAGCGGCACCTTCGCGGTCTCGAAGGCCTCGGCCAGCCGCAGCATCACCGTCTGCGTGAGCTGCTTGTCGGCGCCCTCGCCCTGCAGCGCGTCGCTCTTGGCCTTGATCGCCGCGGCCTCGGCCTCGCCGATGCTGCGCACCGCCGACGCGCGCCCCAGGCCCTCGTTCTCCTGGCGGAACTTGTCGGCGAGCGCGAGCGCCTCGACCTCCTGGCGGCGCTTCTCGGCCGCCTTCACGAGCGCGCTGCCGTGGTTCTCCTTGATCGAGATGTCGACCAGCGACGCCGTCAGCTCGGCCTGCTTCTCGGCGCGCTTCTCGGCCTCGTTCAGCTCGCGCTGCTTGTCGGCCGCGACCTGCTTCTGCGCGAAGGTCTCGACCTGCTCGCGCGCGATCTGCCGGTCGCGCAGCTGCGCCATGATGTTCTCGATCTTGTTGTCGCCGGGCTGCGGCTTCGGCGTGCCGATCAGCACCTCCTGGAACTCGAGCGAGTAGGCCAGGAAGCGCTCGCGCATGTCGACCGAGGCGTTCGCCTGCAGCTCGCTGCGCGACTGGATCAGCTCGATGAAGGTGTGCGTCTGGCTGACGTTCTTGAAGTAGCTCGAGACCATCGGGTCGAGCGTCTGCTCGACCAGCTGCTTCACGTTGCCGAAGCGCTGCACCACCATCGGCGCCTTGCGGTAGTCGATGTGCACGACGACCGACAGCGGCAGCAGCGGCTCGAACGCGTCTTTCGTGATCAGCGTGATCTCGCGCAGGTTCGAGTCGAAGTTCGAGCCGCTCGAGCCCGATTGCCACATCAGCACGAAGTTGGTCGTCGGCACCAGCTCGATCTTGCCGGCGTAGGTGTTGAACGCGTACTTGCCCGGCATCATCGGGTCGCGCCAGACGCCGCGGCAGCCGCCCTCGACAAGCTCGCCGTGGCTGTATTCGGCGCCCGAGGTGTCTTCGCCCTTGCGGCCGATGTACGAGACCACCACGCCGACGAAGCCGACCGGGATCACCGTCTTGGCGATCAGCTCGACGGTGGCGAACAGCCGGTTGATGTAATAGGTGCCCTCGACCAGCACGCGCTCCTGGCGGCCGCGCCGCCCGCCCGCCTTCAGGAAGAGCTCGGGTTCCTGGAACGAGTTGTGGGTGTCGCCAACGTCGGGCGCGAGCAGCTCGTCGCGCAACAGCCCCGGGCCGTCCTGCACCGTGACGATCGCGAGCTGGTCGGAGGCGTGGGCACCGGTCGCCTCCTTGATCACCACCGGCGTGAACGCGCTGCGTTCGTCGAGCAGGTCGCGCATCTTGCCGAAGTATTCGCGCTCCTGCGGGCTCATCTTCATCGCGTAGGTCTGCTCGTGCGTCATCACGACGAACAGCGCCGGGTTGATGATGTGCGTGCCCTCGCGCAGCACCTTGCGCTGCGGGCCCTTCTGGCCGCCGCCGGCGAGGAAGGCGCGCGCGTCGAGGAAGTCGGTGACTTGCGCGTTGCTCGCGAGCGTCTGGCCAGCCGCGAGGTCGGCGCCGTCGCGCGCGAACAGGTAGCCGATCTTGCCCTGCGTGACGGTGACCATCGGCAAGATGTGCACCCGGTACTGGAACGGCGCGAAGAAGTGGAAGCCGCCGCGGCGCACGTCGGGCTGGAAGCCCGCTTCGCCGTCGAGCGCGAGCAGGCCGCGGCGCACCGAGCCGCTGCTGCTCCAGAGTTTTTCGACGACGCCGATGCGGTCGTTCGGGATGTAGCGCACGATGCCGGCGGCATAGACGAAGACGGCGCCGACCAACGCGGCGAGCGCCGCGACCAGCGCGATCGACGCGCCCGGTTGATCGATGAAGAACGAGACCATGATGTCCTGCTTTCTGAACTGACACGGAGCCGCGCCAAGGCCGCGCGCGCGTCGCAAGGACGAGCGCGGGCGTGCAGCGCGGAGCGACAAAGCGACGCGGTCGCGCGCGGTCGTTCAGGGCGGGCAGGGGGGCGTGCGTTCACCGGCCGCAGCGCGGTTGCGACTGCGGCGCCGCGCGGCACTGCGCGCGGCGGGTGCGGTGCGCGGGGCACCGAGGCAAGCGAATGACAAGCGATCCTTCTTCTGGTCCGCGGCCCATCGGGCCCGGCGAACGTGATCTTGCGCGCGCCGCCGCGCCGTTGGCGAGCGCGCCGCAATGCCCCTGGGCCTCGCGCATGTACTCGCGACCCCGCACGCGGCGCGCGGCGCCGCGCTTGGCTATGCTCGTGCGAACGCACTTTCGGAGATTGGCGATGCTGACGCTCAAAGACCCGACCCTGCTGCGCACGCAGTGCCTGATCGCCGGCGAGTGGGCCGGTGCCGACAGCGGCGAGACCGTGGCCGTCACCAACCCGGCGAACGGCGCGACGCTCGGCAGCGTGCCGATGTGCGGCGCGGCCGAGACCGCGCGCGCGATTGCCGCGGCCGACGTGGCCCAGCGCGCCTGGCGCGATGTGCCGGCGAAGGAGCGCGCCGCGATTCTGCGCAAGCTCAACGACCTGATGCTCGCGAACGTCGACGACCTGGCGCTGATCATGACGAGCGAGCAGGGCAAGCCGCTGGCCGAATCGAAGGGCGAGATCGCGTACGCCGCGTCGTTCATCGAGTGGTTCGCCGACGAGGCGCGGCGCGTCTACGGCGACACCATTCCCGCGACCTCGGCCGACAAGCGAATCGTCGCGATCAAGCAGCCGGTGGGCACGACGGCCGCGATCACGCCGTGGAACTTCCCGACCGCGATGCTCGCGCGCAAGGCCGGCCCGGCGCTCGCCGCCGGCTGCTCGATGGTGGTGAAGCCGGCGACGCAGACGCCGTATTCCGCGCTCGCGTTCGCCGAGCTCGCGCTGCGCGCCGGCGTGCCGAAGGGGCTGCTCTCGGTGCTGACCGGCTCGGCGAAAGAGATCGGCGCCGAGATGACGCGCAACCCGCTGGTGCGCAAGCTCACGTTCACCGGCTCGACCGAGGTCGGCCGCACGCTGATGCGGCAGAGCGCCGAGACGATCAAGAAGCTCTCGCTCGAACTCGGCGGCAACGCGCCGTTCATCGTCTTCGACGACGCCGATCTCGACGCCGCGGTCGAGGGCGCGATGATCAGCAAGTACCGCAACACCGGCCAGACCTGCGTCTGCGCGAACCGCCTGTACGTGCAGCGCCCGGTGCTGCAGGCCTTCACCGACAAGCTGGTCGCGAAGGTCAGGGCGTTGAAGGTCGGCGACGGCACCGAGCCCGGCGTGACGCAAGGCCCGCTGATCGACGTGAAGGCGGTCGCGAAGGTCGAGGAACACATCGCCGATGCGCGCGCGAAGGGCGCCGAGGTGCTGGTGGGCGGCAAGCGGCACGCGCTCGGCGGCCTGTTCTTCGAGCCGACGGTGATCGGCGGCGCGACCGCCGAGATGCTGTTCGCGAAGGAAGAGACCTTCGGCCCGCTCGCGCCGATCTTCGCGTTCGACACCGAGGCCGAGGCGAT